>DRKH01000138.1 GCA_011051825.1 Desulfobulbus sp. | reverse complement strand
CGAGCCGGTGAAGCGGGCAAGGGTTTTGCCGTTGTTGCCAACGAGATCAAAGACCTGGCCAAACAGACGGCTGAAGCCACCCAGGAAATCAAGGGAAAGATAGAGGATATCCAGGGGTCGACCGAGACAACCGTTGTGGAAATAAGGCAGATTGCCGATGTGATCAACGACGTCAACTCCATCGTATCCACCATTGCCACCGCAGTCGACGAGCAGAACGTAACGACCACCGAGATTGCCAGTAATGTAACCCAGGCCGCGGATGGTATTTCCGAAGTCAATGAAAATGTGGCCCAGACCTCTGCTGTTTCTGCGGAAATTGCGCAGGATATCGCAGAAGTCAGTCATGTTTCCGGCGAAATAACCTCATTGAGCTCAGGGGTCAGCCGCAATGCGGAGCAGCTGACCGGAATTGCCGACGAGCTCAAGGAGCTTGTCGGCATGTTCAAGGTACGATAACGGGTAAGCGTTCACCAGCACCACATCTCCGTCCGATCTGACCGGCTCACCTGTAAGTGATCAGGGGTATTGCCCGGAGTCTCGTTCCTCGCTTACCCGGAGTCTCGTTCCTCGCTTACCTGAACGAATATGGAGCACTGGTAAACGTTTACAATTTGGATGTAATGCCAAGGGCATGACATCCCGGTGAGCGGTTACAAGAAAACAAGTGGCTTGAGGCTGACCGATTCTACTGACGGCTATTGCCGGAAACAGGTTCCACGTGGGCAACCGTCAGGGTAGCTGCCCCGAAATCCTGCTCCACTTTTCCTTCGAGAAGCAGGGGGCCGTCTGCGTGGAGCAGGTGGCAGCATCGGTGGTATGTCTGGGGGAACAGCGTACATT
Organism: Desulfobulbus sp.; assembly: GCA_011051825.1. Classification (GTDB taxonomy): domain Bacteria; phylum Desulfobacterota; class Desulfobulbia; order Desulfobulbales; family Desulfobulbaceae; genus DRLX01. The sequence continues at coordinate 14,413 of DRKH01000138.1, read as the reverse complement.
CCACCTGATCGGTTTCGTCCTCGAAGGTCAGGAATTCCATGGGGCGGCCGCTCTTTGTACCTACGATTTTCCCGGCAATGGGCCAGCCGAGAAAACGTACCTGCTGCTGTTTTCCGGCAAATGTCGGCAGCTCCCGGGCAGGGATGGTTTGCCGTTGTTTTCTGTACCCCTCAAAGAGTCGAATCGGATGCATATGACAGAGAAAACCCAGGGCCCGGTATTCGTTGCGCAACCGTTGCCGTGGGTCTTCCGGAGGCAGTCTCGGCACCACCGGACGGGGGATAAATAATCGGGCCGCGACCGAAGGACGGGTCTGACGCCAGTGGGCCAGCAGGTAAAGCAGGGCGGGCCTGGATGTTTTTATGTTTGTGCCCCGGGCAAGACTGTCCAGGGCACCGGCGTGAATAAGCGCTCTGGCCTCGTCGTCTGCCGGCCGTATCCGCTGGAAAAAATCAAGCACGGATGAGTATTTTTTGCGTTTTCGCCGGCAAACAATCCGATTGCAGGTATCAACCGAGAGATTGCGAACCGCCATCAGGCCGACCCGGAGTCTTTGTTTTCCACCGCGCCAGAGTCTGTCGCTGCTGTTGACATCCGGCGGCAGGATCCGCAGTCCGAGCCTGCGGGCCTCGGAAATATAGGCAAAGGTGGAATAATAACCGCCCTGGTTGGAGAGAACGGCGGCCATGAACTCGGCCGGGAAGTGGGCCTTTAGATAGGCGGCCTGGAATGAAACCCGGGCATAGCTTGCCGAGTGCGGTTTACAGAAGGAATAGCCCTCAAAGCTCATCATCATCCGCCATATTTCTTCAGCCGTCTGCGGGGCCATGTCCCTGTCCGTGGCAGCAGTAAAAAAACGATCCCGGTAATCGGTCAGTTGCATTTCCCGGTCCTTTTTCGACATGATCTTGCGCAGCCGGTCCGCTTCCGCCGGAGAAAATCCCAGCTGAACGGCGACCCGGGAGACATCTTCCTGGTAAACCATAATGCCGAAGGTCTCATTCAAGGTGTCCGCAATCAGCGGATGCAGGGGCTGCCAGCCGCCACCGTGCAGTCGGCGCAAATATTCCCGGATACATTCATTGGCCGCCGGCCGGATAATGGAGGAGTGGAGAACCAGGGATTCAAAATCGCCCCGACCCGCCTTTTTCTGCAACAGCCGCATGGCCGGACTTTCGATGTAAAAGCAACCCATGGTCCGACCGGTCCGGATCAGTGTTTTTGTCTTTGCATCGTCTTCCGGCTGCCATTGGTCTTCGTCGAACTGTATATTATTCTCTATAACGCCGGCAACTGCATCCCGGACAACGCCCAGGCTGCGGTTGCCGAGCAGGTCGATCTTGACAAGACCCGCCTGTTCGGCCCCGTCTTTTTCCCACTGGATAATCGGGACACCCTTGGCCGCATATTGCACCGGCACGTAATCACGCACCGGATCCGGCGTGATAATGACCCCACCGGGATGAACGGACAGATTTGCGGGGACCCCGATAATCCGTTCGGCCTGCTGGAGGATGTCCGGCCAGGGTTTTTCAAAAGAAAAACCCCGGAGACGGGGCATTGCCCTTAACCGTGACAACAGATTGCCGTCTTTGCGGCCATGCTGGAGGCCGGATATCTGTTTTGTGACCCTGTTGATCTCACAGGCAGGCAGACCGAAGACTTTGGCGGTCTCTCGAACAGCCATCCGGGCTTGCAGGGTAACATGGTTGCAGACCATGGCTGCCCGGCACCCAAAGCGCTTAAACAGGGACTGCAGCACCAGGTCCCGTTCATCCCAGGCAAAATCAATGTCGATATCCGGTGCATCCCTGCGGCCCGGATTGAGAAAACGCTCAAAGTAGAGGTTGTATTTAATCGGGCAGACATTGGTGATTCGCAGGCAGTAGGCCACCAGTGAGGCTGCACCTGAACCGCGGCCGCAGGTGCGGGCCACCGGTCGGACAATGTCATGAACCACCAGGAAATAACTGGAAAACCCCATGTCGGAAATGATCTGCAGCTCATGTTCCAGCCGTGTAGTCACTGCCGCCGGCAATGGATTGCCGTAGCGCTTTTGTGCCCCGCGTAACGCTGCCTGGCGCAGCAGCATATCGGCCTCGGCAGGAGTTTTTTTATTAAACGGCGGCAGGACAAGGCCGAACTGTGGTCCCCGGAAGGTGCAGCGTTCTGCCAGTGCATGACTGTTTTTGAGGACTTCGGGCCAGACCTGGAAGCGGTGTTCGTATTCCGCGGCCGGTGCCAGATAGGCCTGCGGGGAAACAATTTCAGCAGCCGGCAGCCGGGAGATGGCGCTGTTATGCGCTATGGCCCGCAACAGGTTGCGGGTTTGCTGCTGCCCCTTTTGAAGAAAAAATACATCGCTGACTGCTACGGCGGGAATGTCCAGACAGGCGGCTGTTCGACGCAGGAAGCTGTTGGCCTGGGTGGGCCTGTCCGCAATGGCGGCTGCAACATCCAGCTCCTGCTCTCGCCACGTGGTGAGCAGGCCGACATCGGTGGTGAGCAGAACCAGCCCCTGCAGCCTGTCCGCCGGAACCGTGGCCGGGGAAAAATCAGGGCTGCAGTGTCTGTCCGTGAGCAGACGGCACAGGTTGCGGTACCCTGATCCGTTTTTAACCAGACAGAAAACCCGTTGCTCTGCTGTACGCAGTTCGGCACCAACTATCGGCCGAAGCCCATGTTTCCTGCAGGCTGCAAGAAAGGACCATAATCCATACAGGTTGTTGATATCGGTCAGCCCGATGGCTGAGTAGCCCAGCTGCTGTGCCCGGCTGCACAGCGCCGAACAGGAAATGGTTGACTGCATCAGGGAGAAATGGGAATGGATGGTCAGGGGAATCATCTTACCGTTCCTGTGGTCAGTGCGGAGGCGCCGAATCTTTCACGGAGAACATCAACTGCATCATCTAACAGGCTTTGTTTCTGTTGTTTTCTGTTGATACTTGAGAAGAGGGAGAGCTGCCGGATAAAGGGGCTGGTCCGGGAGCAGGCAAGCTCGATCGTCCGCACCCGCACCCGGCGTCGCCAGCAGTGCATCAGCCCGGTCACGGCCAGCTGTTCCAGCTCACGGTCACCGGCGGCAAGGCCTTTACCGTTTGCCCGGCGGCTGGACCTGATCCCGTCGCTGTAGGTCAGGGTAATTTTGATGCAGCGACAGCCCTTTTTTTGTCTGCGCAGACTATGGGCCGCCAGCCTGGCCAGGTTAAGAACTGCTGCCCGGATGGTCTCCGCCCGGTTCGTGTCCGGGGAAAAGTGCTGCTGGAAGCAAAAATGTTTTTCGGGCTGTACCGGTAAGCCAACCGGTGTCCGGTCAATACCCCGCAGGGCCTGGTAGAGCGGATCCGCCCGCTGCCCACAGAGCAGGTACAGGTCCTGCCGGGACAGGGCTGCCGCCTGGGAAACGCGGTGGATGCCGACTTCGTGCAGCCGTTTTTTTATGTTCTTGTCAACGGCAGGCAACAGGGAAAGCGGCAGGGGGGCAAGGAAGGTCTCTTCTTCGCCCCCGGCAACGATGTACTCGCCCGCAGGCTTGACGATCCGGCTGGCCACCTTGGCCACCAGCTTGTTGGGGCCGACCGACCAGATAGGATCAAGGCCCAGGTCGCGGCGAATGGTTTTGCGAAGACGACAGCCGATGTCCGGGGCCGGACCAAAGAGCCTGTGGGTTCCGGTTACATCAAGATAGAGATGCCCGGAACCCGGAGCCCGTTCCACCTGGGGAGTAAAGGGCAGGGCGTGATGAGAACAGCGTAAAATGGCCTTTTCGTAACGTTCGGGAGTCGGCGGCAGGATAACGGCGCGGCGGCATCGCTTACGGGCCCATGTAAGTGGCATGCCCTTGCGTATCCCGTCCCGATACGCCTCCTCGCTCATGTCGTAGACCCTGGCCCGGCTAACCGGCGGTGCTATGATCAGCGGTCTGGTTCGTAGGTTGCTGTCCATCAGTCGTTCAACCGCAACGCTGAAGTCAGCTATGTTGAGATGGATGATTGTACGTTCCACAGATAAATGTACAGTTTATGTAAAGTTCCAGGGCAAAAAAAAGAGTGGGAAAAGGCCCCTGTGCTATTCTTTCTCCGTACCCGCCATTGGGCCGGCTTGCTGTTCCAGGAGACAGGCCATGGTACGGCCGTTGTTGACAGCCTGACCTGCCACGTGATTGTTGAATACAATAATTCCCCGCCGGCATCTGCTGCCCATGGCCGGGTTGTTTTGTATCCTTTCCACCCAGCCGCGCAGTTCCTGTTCGCTGTAGCAGTAATTAAACTGTTTCTGCATGGTGCCGCAATACCAGTCCCGTCCATTACGGCCGTGCAGGCGGAGGTAGAACAGGGATGGATTGGTGATAATGTCCAGGGCCGGAAAGAGATCCGGCAGGGCAGGGGCATCAACGGTCACCATTGTCACCCCTCTGTCCCGGAGACCGGAATATACCCTTTCCCGCGCCCAGGAGCGGTGTCGGAACTCTACGGCCAGGGGGAGTTTCTGCAGTCGGTCGAAAAGGCGGGCAAGATACTGCCTGTTTCCGGTGGTACGGCGGAAGGACGGAGGGAACTGAATCAGCACGGCCAGCAGGCGTCCGCTTGACATCAGGGGAGCAATTCCCCGACTGTACAGTTCGGCCTGGGCCGGCCAGTTGTCGGCAATATCATGGGTCATGGTTCTGGTCAGCTTGGCGGTACAGTAAAAATCATCGCCCACCCGGGTCAGCATACGTTCCATGGCCTCGGCCCGGACCATCTGGTACCAGGTGTAGTTGAGCTCGACCAGGGAGAAGGAACGGCTGTACAGTTCAAGCATGTGGGCGGATTTTGTTTTTTTTGGATAAAATCCGCTGTCGATCCACTCCTGGTAAGAAAAACCGCTGGTGCCGATCAAAAAAGGGCAGCCGTTTATGTCATGGGTGGCGGAACACATCTTCAGAGGCATGCCATCTGTTCCGGGCCGCGCTGGATCCCGATGACCCGGCCCTGGACCAGGACTTCACCCAGGCCATAGCGCATGGGTTGGTACCTGCTGTTTTCCGGGCGCAGTTCAATATGATCTCCATGGTAAAAAAAACGTTTCACCGTTGCCTCCTCATTCTCAATCAGGGCGACGACAATCTCCCCGTTTTCGGCATACTGCCTGGGCTCGCAGATGGCAAGATCTCCATGGAGAATGCCTGCATTCTGCATGGAATCACCCTGTATCCGTAACCCGAACAGGTTGTCGCCTCGATACAGCCGATGATCGACCAGGACAGTTCCGGCCCACTCCTGCTGGGCATACAGGGGCAGGCCTGCCGCCACCCGACCGACAATGGGAATTTCCCGTCCGGGGGAAACCGGCTCCTCAAGCAGGCTGATGGTGCGGCTGTAACGGCCGTCACGCTGCAGCCATCCCTTCTGTTCCAGGGTGTGCAGCAGCGAGGCCACGGCAGTATGGCTGATGCCAAGCTCGGCAGCGGCCTGTCTGAGGCTTGGCGTATAGCCGCCATCGGCAAGTTTTCCCTTGAGATAGGTGAAGAATTTCTTTTGTTTTTCCGTCAGTGGTGCCGGTGCCATGGCCACATTCCTTAATTTCCGTTCCTGAAGTATAGAAAAAGTATTAAATGTATATTTAATGTAATATAACGGACAGGGCCCTGTCAAGCGGCTCATGGTAAAAACCAGGGTAAATCCACCCTGCATTTAAAATGAATTAAAATCAGTCGATTAGATGCCAACCTGATATCTATTCACTATTGACAAAGGCATCTGACCCGGAGCCCGCCCCGCGGGCGATCTTGCGGCAACGTATTGTTTTTACCTACAATCGCCCGCGGGGCGGGCTCCTGCGGGGACGGGATCGTATTCAAAAAACTGATAATTTCACGAATTAAAGCAGTAGCAAAATTTACCGTGTGGCAAAAACGAGTCTGGAAAAAGGTACGTAAGGATCACCTGATCCCGATGCAGCCTGCAGGTCGAACCGAAGTTCGACCCGCAACGTTGCCCATGTTCGGCCGATTTTTTTTTACCTTGACGGATTGCAGTATGCCCTGCAGGGCGGTGGCAATGGGGGTGGGGGGCTGGTAATGGCGGCGACAAAGCCGCCGTTGAACAGAAAGTACCTTTTATTTGATCAAATACCTTTTATTGTAACTGGTCACAGGATTAGCAACTATGTGTTTTCATCTACCTTAAACCTGTAAGTGATCAGGGGTGCCGTAGATTCGTGCAGGCGCGACCGTGCGAAGAGGTAAGCGAGCCTGCGAGACTCCGTGCGGTGCCTCTGATCACTTACCTTTTATTTGATCAGACCGACTTCCTTGTAGTACTTCATGGCACCCGGATGAATGGGCGCGGAAAGTCCTTCCAGCATATTCTCTTTGGTCAGGGTTGCATATGCGGGATGGAGCTTTTTAAACTCTTCAAAGTTGTCGAACACCTCTTTAGTTATGGCATAGACGACATCATCGGGTACCTTGGCGGAAGTTATGAGCGTTGCCTTTGAACCGATAGTCTCAACATCCTTGTCGTTCTGTACCCCGGGATACATGGCTATGGAAATCACGGTTTTTGCATAATATGGGTGTGTTGCCAGTAATTTTTCCATTCCGGTTATCGTGGCAAAACGAACTTTACGAGCTCCGGAAGTTGCCTCTTTAATTGCTCCATTGGGATGGCCGACAACATAAAAGAATGCATCAATAAGCCCATCCTGCAGCAGGCTGGGGGCCTCGGAGGCCTTGATAGATTCCGCCTGCAGGTCTTTTTTATAGTTTATACCGGCCGCTTCCAGGGCATCAATAGCCGGTTGACGGGTACCGGAACCGGGGTTACCGATGTTGACCTTTTTGCCTTTCAGGTCCCTGATGTCTTTTATTCCCGAATCTGCAGCGACAATCAATGTCAACGCTTCAGGATGAATTGCAAAGATCGAACGCAGGTCCTTCTGTGGGCCTTTGGTTTTCCATTCGGCCAGACCGTTGATGGCCTGATACTGACGATCAGACTGGACAATGCCGAACTCGAGGTCACCATTCATAACGGCATTGACGTTGAAAACGGAACCGCCGGTGGATTCAACCGTGGCGCGAATGCCATATTCTTTTTTCCGCTTGTTGAGCATCTTGGCAATGGCACGGCCGGTTGGATAATATACTCCGGTAATACCGCCGGTTCCAATGGTGACAAAGCGGGTTTTAGCCTGGGCCAGGGAAAAAGCCATCAGCATGGCTACTGCCAGCGCAATACCTAAAAGCAGTCCTTTTTTCATCAAACTCTCCTTTTGAATCGGTTGAGAAGAACCGGATTCTTCAAGATGTTAATCGCCATCCTTTACTTGGATTTAGATCGGAAATATCAGCAAAGACAGCGATGGTACCTTGGCTTCATTCCAGCTGAAGGTTCGTGGTCAGCAGATTTTTTTTGTACCTGGAGCCGTGGCCACCCGGCAGGGTAACTCCGGGGTGAAAGATCATCAACGCGATAAAAGTGGATTTATTCATCTGCTTGCAAGACGTTAGACGATTATATAATCGTTTTCCGTTACAAATTCAGGTTATATTCAACTGATACTTTAAAGACAAGTGAATATTTAGAGGGAAATTTTTTATATATGTTGTGCAGGAGATTATCTTGCTTTTTACCAGTAGAGGATGTAAGCGGGAGAAATAAACAAATTCATTGCATCGGGCAGCTGATTCCTGGAAGAAGACCGGTTTCAGAAAACCCGGAGGACGATCATGGGTAAAGCAACAAAACAGTCTGAATCCGTCGACAATATAAATGAGAAGGGCGCATCAGGGCGAAAAAAATTTTTTGATGTCTCCTTTTATCACGACTGGTGCAAGGCCTGCGGTATCTGTATGGCATTCTGCCCCCAGAAAATTATCGGTGCCGACAGCAGGGGCAGGCCGGTAATAGAAGACGGAGACCGATGTGTCGGCTGTCGATTTTGTGAAATCCATTGCCCGGATTTTGCCATAACCGTTTCCGACCGTAAACCTAAAAGGAGAATAAACGATGTCTGAAACCACATCGGAGCGCCGTCTTCTGCAGGGAAATGAGGCCGTTGTGTACGGGGCCATGGCCGCCGGCTGTCGTTTTTTTGCCGGATATCCAATCACTCCCGCCTCGGAAATCGCCGAATTACTGTCTATTCTCTTACCGGCCGCCGACGGAACCTTTATCCAGATGGAAGATGAGATTGCCTCCATCGGCGCCTCCATCGGCGCCTCGCTTGCCGGAGTCAAGGCAATGACCGCAACCTCCGGACCCGGTTTTTCTCTGATGCAGGAAAATCTCGGTTTTGCCTGCGTGACCGAAACACCACTGGTGATCGTCAACGTGATGCGGGGCGGTCCCTCGACCGGACTGCCCACCAGTCCGGCCCAGGGCGATGTACAGATGGCACGATGGGGCACCCATGGAGACCATCCCGTTGTTGTCCTTGCGGCTTCATCGGTTGAGGACTGTTTTTCAATCACGGTCAAGGCCTTTAACATTTCCGAGAAATACCGGGTACCTGTCATTCTGCTCTCTGATGAGGTCGTTGCCCATACCAGGGAATGTGTCTGTCTGCCGGAACAAGAGAAAGTCAAAGTTGTTGACCGGATCAGGCCCAGCGTACCTCCTGACTGGTATAAGCCCTACGAAGGAGACAGCCGGGGGGTCCCGCCGATGGCGGCACTGGGTGACGGCTATCGGCATCATATCACCGGTCTGATTCATGATGAACACGGATTCCCGACCCAGAACCGTCATGAAATTGAGCGGTTCCATAAACGGCTGACTAAAAAAATCACCAAGGGGTTTTCCGATATTCAGATGTCTCGGGGTTTTCTTCTTGAGGATGCCGAAATCGTTGTTATTGCCTATGGTGCAGTTGCCCGTTCCTCTCTGCGGGCGGTCGAGGATGCACGCAGACAGGGGGTCAAGGCCGGCCTGCTTCAGTTGATCACCCTCTTCCCCTTTCCCAGGGGAACCGTTTCTCCTCTGCTCAAGCAGTGTCGGGCCGCATTGGTTCCGGAGATGAATATGGGACAGATCAGTCGTGAGGTTCAGCGGGTGAATCAGTTTGACTGTGCGGTGGTGAAGCATAACCGGATAGATGGACAGTTTATTACCCCTCTGGAAATTTTTAAACACCTCATTAAACTCTAACAGGAATCATATCATGCCCACTCCTGCACAGGCCCTCCGGCACGAATATCTGCGGCATAATAAAAAATTTCCCCATGTCTGGTGCCCTGGATGCGGCAACGGCATTGTCATGGGGGCGCTGCTGCGTGCCATCCATCGACTCGAAATCACCAAAGACGAGGTTGTCCTTGCATCAGGTATCGGCTGTTCCGGACGGATGCCGACCTATCTCGATTTCAATACTCTGCACACAACCCATGGTCGGGCGCTCACCTTTGCCACCGGGGTCAAGCTGGCAAATCCCGCCTTGAACGTAGTTGCAATCATGGGTGACGGCGATGCAACCGCAATCGGCGGCAACCATTTTATTCATGCCGCCCGCAGAAACCTGAATCTGACCGCTATTATAATCAATAATTCGATTTACGGTATGACCGGTGGTCAGTATTCACCGACCACTCCCTTTGGTTCTAAAACCACTACTTCTGTTTATGGCCATATTGAACACGCCTTTTCCATAGCGGAACTGGCTGTTACGGCGGGGGCATCATTTGTGGCAAGATCCACGGTCTACCATGCAGATCTCATTGACCGACTTATTGAACAGGCCATGCAGAAAAGAGGGTTTGCCGTGGTCGAGGTGATCTCCAACTGTCATGTCCAGTATGGAAGAAGAAATCATCTGGGCGGTGCCGTGGAAATGTTGAAACGGTTCAAGGATCAGGCTGTTACGGTGAGCCGGGCGAAAAAACTCAGTCCGGAAGAACTTGAGGGCAAAACAACTATTGGTGTGCTTGTTGATCGCGAACTTCCCGTGTCCACGGAAGAGTATAAAAAAGTTCGCCGTCGGGCCCATGAATCCGGGGATAAGGTATGAAGACCCAGAAAGAAAAACACAATCGTTATGAAATTCGCTTCAGCGGGTCCGGCGGCCAGGGGCTGATCACTGCTGCTGTTGTCTTTGCCGAGGCCGTAGGCGTATATGACGGCAAGTATGTCTGCCAGACCCAGAGTTACGGCCCTGAAGCCAGGGGCGGTAAATCCAAGGCTGAAGTGGTTATCAGCGACCAGCCGATTGATTATCCCAAGGCTCTGGAGATAGACCTGCTGCTTGCCATGAATCAGGCGGCCTGTGATGCCTATTTCTTTGACATCAAGGCCAACGGGTTGCTGGTGGTGGATTCCTCTCTGGTTGAGCAGTACCCGACCAGCCGGATTATCCCCATTCCGTTTACCCGGATCGCAAAGGAAGAGATCGGCCGTGAACTGGTCGCCAATATGGTAGCCCTTGGTACCATAGGCTTTCTGTCCGGTCAGGTTAATCTGGTCAACCTGGAAAAAGCGCTGTTGGCCAGGGTTCCGAAGGGGACGGAAGAGATGAACAGCAAGGCCCTGCAGCGAGGCATTGAAGAGGCGGAAAAGATCGATGTTCTGGGGCTGCCCAGGGCTGTTATGAGTGAAGAAGACGAACTGTAAGGAGCGATAAAATGAAAGTTGTAGCCTTTAACGGCAGTGCCCGCAAAGACGGCAATACCACGAAATTGGTCGAGTATGTCTTTGAAGAGCTGGAAAAAGAAGGAATCGACACGGAACTGGTTCAACTGGCCGGCAAACACCCGCACGGCTGTATAGCCTGTTACCAGTGTTTTACAAAAAAGAACAACCGCTGTGCCGTGGAAATTGACTGCATAAATGACTGCATTGAAAAGATGGAGGCGGCAGACGGGATTATCCTTGCCTCTCCCACGTATTTTGCCGATCTCAGTACCGAACTCAAGGCCTTGATCGATCGAACCGGCATGGTGTCGAGGGCCAATGGCGACATGTACCGCCGGAAGGTGGGAGCAGCGGTTGTGGCCCGTCGTCGCGGAGGTGCCATACATGTTTTTGATTCAATTAATCATTTTTTTACCATTGGCCAGATGATTATTGTCGGCTCGTCCTATTGGAACATCGGGGTTGGTCGTGAAAAAGGGGAGGTCAGTGAAGATGCCGAAGGAGTGGAGACCATGCGTACTCTTGGTAAAAACATGGCCTGGTTATTAAAGAAGATAAAGAAGACCCACCCATAAAATCAGGTCGAAGATTTTTTCCGGGAAAGGGTCTTGTCTCTTCCCTTTCCCGGACGGTCCCTGATCAGTTACTCTCCCCCTGCCGTTTTTTTGATCAGCCGGCTTTGCTATCTTGCTGTAGATGTGCACAGAACTTGAGTAATTTTCTAAGAAATCAGTGCATTCCATACCACGCCTCGATCCGGTTTTTCCATTTAGTCACAAAAAAATTTGACCTCGATTTTTTTTAAATATATAACAAGATATACGGTAAATTTTAGATTTGAATTTTCTTTCGCATATCCTCTCAAGATCTTGTTGAAGTAAAAAGTTCGTCCGTAATATTGTTTAATTTTTACTTAAAAAGAGATGTCAAGGTAAGTATGCCTGTACAACCGGGTAAGGAGAAGGCTGATGCTGGTTATCTGTGAAGATTGTGCAAAAAAATACAATATTGACGAGACAAAAATCAAGGGTAACCGAGCCCGGTTTTCCTGTCAGGAATGTGGACATATTATTGTCGTAAACAAACCGGAATCAGAGCCGGCTGCACAGGCGGGTGCCGACCCGGAAGAGCATCTGGAGGATATGGAGGAGGCAACTGGGACAACTGCGGACAGCGATCAGCCGGAGGATGTCGGACAAGAGCAAACTGCCCGGGCAGACGAAGAGAAGACCGTACGCAAAAAAGTAAAAAAGGGCAAAGCGGCATCGGTAGGTTTTTATCTCATCTTTGCCCTGACAATCGGTTTTGTTTCTATTGCAGCAGCCTTTGCCTACCTGTACCTGAAATATATTCCGCAGCTGATGAACGAACAGATTGATCTGCGGACTTCCGCCATAACTACGGTCTTTGCCGGCACCGTAAAGCAACCGCTTCTTGTGCGCAACTATCTGCAGGTCAATAAAGAGGCCGAACGTGTGAGCAAGCTGCCCGGGGTTGCCTATACGGCAGTGGTCAATAAACGAGGAATCGTTGTTGCCGGTTTTTTCAGTGATCTCAGCCGATTCGACCAGGTTTTTTCGGCTCAGGTCAAGGCCGAGGGCTTTCCCCGCTCCGTGATTGAAAAGAATAAGATCAGGAGCGGCAGCAAGGAACATTCTGCCCGTTTCACCGTGGGCGGCCAGATGATCCAGGACAAGGTCGTTCTGCTTCCGGAAACCGGAGGTACTGTTCACGTCGGAATTTATATATCGGAGGTGGAACAGGCCATAAAGGCGGCCCTGCTTTCTCCGCTTTCCCTGTCGCTGATGGGAGCAATCTTTTTTGGCGGTCTGGTTATTTTTCTGATTATTGCCCGGTCAATATCGAGACCGCTGGTTGAATTGACCGATGTTGTGAACCGGATCAGTCTGGGAGAGCTGGACCTCATGATTGAACCTAAGGGCCCCAGGGAGGTACGGGAACTGGCCGTTGCCTTTGAGCGTATGCGCTATTCAATCAAGGCGGCGATGATCCGGTTGAGAAAAAGCTCATAATCCTTTTTCCGATCCGGAAAAAGGATGGTTGTCCGTCGGTTTTTTGCCGGGAATCGACTCCGGCCAGGCGTTGGCAATAGCATCCTTGACAGGCGTTTACCGGTTCGGAAAGACCTTCTATGCATTATTCCGTCGTTCAGTCTATTGCTTCTTACTCTCTGAACGACCGGACTCTATGAACATTTTTCACGATGTTAAGAAGTAAGCGTTCACCAGCACCCCATCTCCGTCCGATCAGGCAGGCTATCGGAGTCTCGCAGGCTCGCTTACCCGGAGTCTCGCAGGCTCGCTTACCCGGAGTCTCGCAGGCTCGCTTACCCGGAGTCTCGCAGGCTCGCTTACCTGAACGAATCCGGGGCACTGGTAAACGCTTACCGCCTCAGGATGAGTGAACTATGTTACTCCTGGTGAACGGTTACGTTAAGAAAATAAAGGTTAAGAAAATAAAGGCAATCCAGGTTGAGCGGAATATGAAGAATGAGTGATACGTATTGCCGGCGTACGCTGTACGCCGGCACCAGCTCCAATTTCTGTTGAGCTGTTTAATTCAGGTACTCCGGGGGGAAAATGAAAATCATACTCAAGTTAGGGATACTGTTTCTCTGTATGATGTTGAGTCCGGTTATGGCATCTGCCGGATATAAGCTGTCCATGCTGCCACGATATTCTACTGAAGAAATTCATAAACGGATTGTCCCCATAGCCGACTACCTCAGCAGAGAGACCGGCCTGGAGATTGAGCCTGTTGTTATTTCCACCTTTGACCAGTATCAGCAGCAACTGCTCGGAGGTGCCATACAGATCGGCTATGAAAACCCCTATATTTACGTACTTGCATCAAAAGCACATGAGGTCATTGCCCTTGCCGAGAAGGAGCGCAGCGGCACACGTTTTAGAGGAATCATTATTGTCCGGGCCGACAGCCCTATAAAGACCCTGGAGGATTTACGTGGCAAGACGATCTCTATAGTCGGATATACCAGTGCCGGTGGATACCTGTCGCAAAAGCTTACGCTTGCAGAACACGGAATACATGTTAAAACCGACTGCCAGCTTGTCGAGGCCGCAGATAATAAGCAGGAAAATGTTATTCTTGCCGTCTATACCGGTGATGTCGACTGTGGATTTATCCGCGGCTCGGCGCTGCACCAGGCAGACAATTTTGTTCCGCCAACAGCAATCAAAGTTCTTCAGGAAACAGCATGGCTGCCGAACTGGGCCCTTTCCGTCAGCCGGACAATGTCTCCTGCCGACAGAAAAAAAATCGCTGATGCTGTTTTTGCCCTGAATAAGGAGTCTCCAGCGGCTCAGGCCCTTAAAATCAACCGGTTCGTTCCGGCAACGGATCAAGACTACAACAGTATTCGCAAGGCTGCCGGCATAGCCTTGCCGATTGTCAATGACTCTCCAATAGAATAGGCTGCCTTAAGAATGAAAAAACTGCTTTTATATGTGTTCCTGTTTCTGTTTTGTACCGGTCTGTGCGGGGTCGGACAGGCACAAGAGTATACCCTGTCCATGCTGCCCCGATATTTTCCTGAAAAACTTACGGCCATGATAACGCCTCTTGCTGCGTATCTCTCTGAAAAAACAGGAAGTTCAATAAAGCCTATCCTGACGGCTAATTTTGCCGAATACGAAAAACAGATCAATGACGGCCATATTACCATCGGTTATGAAAATCCTCTGGTCTATGTAAATGTCAGCGCAGTTCATGAGGTTTTGGCCACGGCGATCAAAGGGCAGGGGGGAGACAAATTTCGGGGGATT
>DRKH01000137.1 GCA_011051825.1 Desulfobulbus sp. | reverse complement strand
TGCACATATCGGCATTGTTACGGATAATCTCAAGATCTCCGGTCAGCCGCTGGTCCTGATTTTCTTTCAAAAGCAGGCCCGTGTAGCCAAGGATGATGGAGAGTGGATTATTGATCTCATGGGCAACACCGGCGGCAAGCTGGCCGATGGAGGCCAGTTTCTCAGCCTGGCGGATCTGCATTTCCATGCTCTTGCGCACGCTGATATCCCGGATGATACACTCATACAGGCAGCCCTGCTTCTGCTCATTGCGCTGGAGAGTGGCGGTGATGAGCACCTCGATCTCGCTGTTGTCCCGTTTCCTGAACAGTGCCTCAAAATCTATGACAAAGCCCTGTTCCTCCATCTGAACGAGAAAGGCGTTACGCGCCTCCCGGTGGACGAAGAAGTCATGAATAGTGACATTCTGCATGAACTCCTGCCTGTTTTTACAGCCGAAAAGTTCGATACCCGCATTGTTGACATCCACAACCAGCCCCTCACAGTCGGTGACGATAATACCGTCTTTGGAGCCCTCAAAAATCTGCCGGTATCGGGCCTCCGATGATCGGACGTCCTGCTCGGATTGTTTCAGGTGGCCGATCATCCGGTTGAACGAGTTGGCCAGTTCGGCAATCTCATCACTGCCCTGGACCTCGAAGCGGGCATTCAACCCCTTTTCTCCGCCGACCACGGACTTGAAAAAGGAACTGGCCCGGCGAAGGGGACGGACGGCCACGACAAAATGAAAATAATTGATAAGGACCAGGACGACTGCCAGTACGATCAGGCCCAGAATGAAAATGACCAGCGCGGCCTGTCGTATCCGATAGAAGGTCCGGGCAACGGGTATGGCGATCGACTCCAGGCCTATGACCTCACCCACTTTCCAGTCATGGCCATGGTCGGGGCCGTATCGTTTAAGCAGTGATTTGGGGGAAAGGGTTGGATCACCGTGGCAGAGAAGGCACGATTCTTCCATACGAACCGCTTTGAGCCGGATGAAATACTGCTGACCGTCTCTGGAGATCAGCCCCTGCCAGTTGGGTTCCCCCTGCGCACTCTTATTAAAACGGTCAATGGTTTCCAGCTCAAATGCATTGGCCATATTGTTCGGGTTCATGGGATTGAGCGCAACCCGGCGGTACACATTGCGGGGGAATCTCTTGATGAAACGGGCCATGATTTTCTTGTTGACCACCGAAGTGGACATGGCCTCACTGATAAATTCATCCCTGGGCAGAAAGTGGAGCATCCTGGGCCGAAGGTCATCACGGACAAATTCCATAGTCGCATCGATATAGCCCAGGGTAAATTCGGTTTTCTGATAGATCTCCTCAAGATAAAGATTTTTCACAAAGCTATAGAAAAAAAACGAAACAATACAGTCTGTTCCAAGAAGGATCAGCCCCATACCAAGCATGAATTTGGTCGTCAGTTTCAGTTCTCTAAATCTCACAACGGCCCGCCCTGCCCTGTTGTTCTCATTTTTTCACCCGGGGCTACTGATCCCTGGCCCCCGGTGGAGGTTTTGCCTGCCGGGAAGAGGAGCGCGGCGGCGGGCAGGGAAACGGGTGCTGTCTTTTCGGCTTGCACGTTCATTCCTCGGTCGATGATGATGTTTTTCCCTGCCGGTAGTCCTCGGCAACAATCCGGTGGCGCCGCATGATCTTCTGCAAGGCGGCCCGGGTCAGACCCGACATTTCCGCGGCCCGGGAGACATTGCCGCCGGTTTTCTGCAACAGCTCGGACACATACTTGACCGTGAACCTGCTGATGGTCTTATCCTTGGCCTCCTTGTACTGTTCCATCATTGCCACCGACTCGGCTCCGCCCCGTTCTTCACGCTCAGGCCTGCGCAGATAGCGGGCGTCAATACTCTCATGGGGACAGAAAAGCACGGCCCCGCGAATCACGTTCTGCAGCTGCCGGACATTGCCCGGCCAGGGCCGCATCGTCAACTCATCAACGGCGTCCAGCGAAAACTGCTTTTCGGGCAGATCAAGCTCGGCGCAGACCTTTCTGGTAAAATGATCGACCAGCAGGGGAATATCCTCCCGGATTTCGGCCAGAGAAGGAGTATGGAGGGTAACCACATTCAGACGGTAGAACAGATCTTCCCGAAAAGTTCGTTCACGGATCTTTTTTTCCAGCTCCCGGTTGGTCGAGGCAATGATCCGCACGTCCACGGACCGGGTTTTCGGGCTGCCCACCGGTTTGACCTCATGCTCCTGCAGCACCCGGAGCAACTTGGTCTGCACCGCAACCGGCACGTCGCCGATTTCGTCCAGGCAGAGGGTGGACTTGTCGGCCTCGACAAACAGCCCTTTCTGATCACGCTCGGCCCCGGTAAAGGCCCCGCGGGTATGGCCGAACAGTTCGCTTTCCAGCAGGTGTTCGGGAATGGCCGGACAGTTGACCATGAGCAGCGGTTTACCACGCCGTTTACTGAGGCTGTGAATGGCCCGTGCCGTGAGTTCCTTGCCGGTACCCGATTCGCCGCGAATCAAAACCGTGTAATCGGTCCGGGCCGTGGTCCGGATCGCATGATACAGACGCTGCATGGGCTTTGATTCTCCGACAAAGTCGGCAAAAGGCTCGGTCTCCCGGATCCGCCGGCGCAGACGAATGTTTTCCCGGATCAGCAGGTTATGTTCAAGACCCTTGCGCACGGTTCGAAACAGACCGGCCTTGTCAAAGGGTTTGGTGATAAAATCATAGGCTCCGGCCTTGATCGCCTCAACTGCGGTCTCAATACTGCCGTAGCCGGTCATCATGATCACGGTCACAGAGCCGTCAACCCGCTGCAGCCGGTTCAGCATTTCAAAACCGTTCATTTCAGGCATCTGAATGTCGAGCAGAACAAGATCAATGGACTTACCGGCAACAAGATCCAGGGCCTCCCCGGTGTTGACGCAGGTAAAGATCGACAGATCGGGAAATTCCCGACCAAGCATCCGTTTCAGCCCCTTGAGCAAATCCGCCTGATCGTCGATGATCAGTATATTCTGCAGAGGTATCCTGTTTTCCATTTTCCTGAATCCGTGACCGAACTTTATGGTAATTTATTTTGGCCCATGAAATCATCGGGTTGCCGGATCATACCTGGGCAGCCCTGTTGACCGGCAGTGTTATGGTAAACCGGGTCCACTGCCCGGGTTGTGACTCCACACAGATATCACCGCCATGATCCTGGACAATACCATAGCTCACCGAAAGCCCCAGCCCGGTTCCGCTGCCCGGGGCTTTTGTTGTAAAAAACGGATCAAAAATCTTGGCGATGACCTCGTCTTCAATGCCCTGGCCGTCATCTTCAACGGTCACCACTATCCGGTGTGCCGCCTGATCGTAGCCGGTGACAATCAGGACCGTTCCCTCCTCTCTGATGGCATGGGCCGCATTCATCAGCAGATTGAGAAAAACCTGCTTGATCCTGTCCCGGTCAAGGAAGATATCGGGCAGTTCATAATCCAGATGCAGCGTCAGGTGAATTTTCTGCTTGATAAACTGCTGCTTTGCCAGGGCAACGACCTCTTCAATCGCCCGGTTCACCGAGCCGTTACACTTATCCGTTTTCTGACTGCGGGAAAAATTGAGCAGATCGGTGACAATCTTCTGGCAGGAACGGGCATGTTTTTCTATTACCCTGACATCCTCGCAGGCCTGGGGATCAAGATCAAGATTGTCCTCAAGGAGGATATCGGTATAACAGAGGATTATACCCAGCGGGTTGTTGATTTCGTGGGCAACCCCGGCCGCCAGCTGGCCCAGCGACACCAGTTTCTCGGTCTGCTGAATACGCCGCTCGACTTCAATTTTTTCCGTAATATCCTTAGCGTAACAGACAATATTGCGCAATTCACCCTGATCGGAAAAGAGGGGATAGAAGTTTACCTCATAGATGTTTCCGTCCTCACCATTCACCTGTTCGACAATCGGCGGTCCGGACAGGGCGGAAAAGGCTGTTTTACAGGCGGTGAACGGACAGGGATTTTTCAAAGGCAGTTCGGAAAGCGATCGATTTAAAATCTCCTCAAGCTGGAGCCCCTGCTGATCCAGGAAGGCCTTGTTGACCATCTTTATCCGAAAATCGCCTATGGAATGATGCCGTACCGGACTGTTTCCATGATTGGTTGAGGCCTCGGCATGGAATCTGGTCCAGCCGTGCCGGTGTATCCGATACTCCGGATCAAGCAGAAGCACTACATCGGTAATGCCGTCAAACACCGTTTGCAGCAGTTCCTTGCTGTCAATGAGGCGGGCGATATTCTGCAGACTTTCTATGGTGATACCGATCTGATGACCGATGGAGAATAAAAGCTCCTGGAGCTGGGCATCAACATCCTTCAGGTTCTTCCCGGTAAAAGTCATCACCCCCAGGATCTGGCCGCGACAGCAAAGCGGGACGTTGAAATTATTGACCAGGACCGCCTTTTCCCCGGCCGTACCGTATCGACCGCAGGCCGCTTGTTGAATAAAACCGTCAAAATCGAGCCGTTTTTCATCAAGAAAGGGCAGGCAGACCGAGGCATCAAACGGGATGCTTTCAACAAGTGCATCCGCATGCTCCCGGCACTGCAGGACCAGCATGGCTTTTTCCCGGTCAACCAGATACATACCCGCACCGGCCGCCGGCATTACCTTAAGGGCCTGTTGCAGGACCCGGGGTAAAATATCCGCCAGATAAACGGATTGGGTAATCAACTCACTGATGGTGTTTAAGGTTCGCAGTTCCTGTCCCCGGGTGATCACCTTTTCACGCAGATGCTGTTCCGACCGCTGCAGGGCCCGGGTCCGGTCTTTCACCTTTTCCTCGAGATTTTTGGCGTAATCCTCCAGCTGCAATCTGGTTTTCCGAAGATGGCGGGCAACCACCTGTACCGAAGCGGCCAACTCGCCAAACTCATCCGTTGCCCGGGCCTGTTCATAGAGCTGCACCCCATGCTCGTCGCGCAGGTTATCCCGAAAAATTTCCAGCAGGCCGCGCAGGTCACGAATAATCAGCTTGTTAAAGAAGAACCAGATAATACCATAAAGAAAAACAACCGCGATAAACGTCGCGCAGAACACCTTCCAGGCCACCTCGACAATGGGCATCAGCCCTGCATTGACGGGAACTCCGACACTGATTACTCCGCTGACGACATCGGGCTTCTGGTTGAACCCGTGCTCCTTTCCATAGAGATCTATAATCGTCCGGGGTGCGTCGGCAGGATCACCATGGCAGCGAAAACATCGGGTTGTAAAACGGACCGGACGAAACCGCATGTACAACGCCTGATCTTTCAACTTGACTATCCCGTGCCAGTCATTCATGGCCGGATTTTCCGTGAAATACTGAATTTTTTCCCGCTCAAGCGCATCGGCTTCAAAATCAGGATTCATGGCGTTGATCGCCACCCGCCGATATTCAAAAGAGGGCAGGGTTTCCTGGAACCGTTCCATAACCACCCGGCTGATATAGGATGTGGACATGGCCTCGAGAATAAACGTCTCATGGCCCAGGGTCTCATACATCTTTGGACGGAGTACGTCCCTGACATATGCCCTGGTCGACTCCACAGCCGCCATGATGAGTTCGGTCTGGTAGTAGATCTCATTCTCCAACCGCTTTTTTTCATAGAGATAGAGCAGAGTGGTCACAACCACGCAGAAACAGATAAAAATACAGGCAAGTCCGAGTAAAAACCTGGACTGCAACCCGATTGAAGAGATATCCCATTGAGGTGAATCGGTATCACATTTCTTCATTTTTATCGTTTTCTCGTATCTCGTCCCAGGGTTTGTAACTATAGGGTTTCACCTGCCTGAACGTAACTGGTTACAGGATTAGTAACTATGTGTTTTCATCCACCTTAAACCTGCACGTGATCAGGGGTGCCGTAGATTCATGCAGGCAAAAAAAGACACCCTGCATCTCGCCGTACGCACTGCATCCAAGCGGATGCACCCTGTCTCGTCCCAGGGTTTGCGGCTCAGTATTGTCACCTTCCTTTATAGACCCGCTTGCCGATGCAACACAACCCATGCGAAAAAAATCCACGTATATACCTGGTTACAGGATGTTACTTAAACACTCAATCGTTGTGCCTCACAGATGGCGACAACCAATGGCAAACCTGAAAACAAATTGATGCCTCCTCAAGGATGCACCATAATTCAAAGGAGTACTACATTTTTTTCATCTTCACTGAAAAAACAAGACAAGACTCCTTGAAATAACAGCATAATTAAATCGGCATAGCAGCGGGCATCTCTTTTCGGCCCTGAAATTGCTTAATAAAAGGTAACACTTCAGACGGGTGGACGATTTATGCAATACCACAAACCGTAACTGTATTTTTTTTGCATCATTTCCAACAGGATAGAGGATTCACCATGCTGCGACCGAGCCGTAGGGCAATTGTTCTTCTTCTTTTCGGCATCCTGACCGCTCTTGTTCTCCTTGCAAAGACCGATCTCATTGCGCCGACCATGCAATTTATTCTTGCCACCGACCAGGGGACACCTGTACAGCTCATCGGCTGTGTTATTGCAGCCGCTATCGGCTTACGATTGATCTATGTGCTGCTGGATATGGTCGGTCATTATTATTCAGAAAAACTCGATGAAATACAGCAGCACAAGAATTCGGCACAGGGAGAAAAATAGCCGGGAGACAACCACACCGCTGTTTATGACCATAACGACTTGACCATTTGAACAATGTTGACGTTGACCCGAAAAATCTCTCCATCGGCACAGGGCCCCTGGATGATTTTTCGACTGACATAAAAGGAGAATACTTATGGCCCAGGCACAGGATAACAAACCGCTGTTTATTATCAGCGGCATTCTCATCGTTTACGCATTGATTGCCAGCAGCGGCATGTTGCACCCGCTGATGAAATACCTCCACACAGCCAAGACCTCCGATCTCCAGGTGACCATGGGCTTTATCTGCGGCGGTATCGGCATACTCGGTGCAATCATCAATTCCGTCCGTAAACCCGGCAACACCATCATTGATCGTTTTGTCCTGCAGCCGCTGCCGGGCATTCTTCTTATCCTGCTGATGGCCATGGCCATCCGCTGGTATGTGGAACCGATTGTCAAGCTGATCAGTCACAACCTGCAGCCGGTTCTCGGCTTTAAAATTTACAAAGTTCTCAACCTCAACTATGTTGTCCTCGGCCTGCTGGCCGGTGTCCTCCTGACCAACACCTACGGTATCCCCAAGTTTGCCGCCGCCGGCGTCAAATGCGCCCGTTTTGTCCTTAAAATGGGTGTTATTATGCTCGGGGCGCGATACAGCTTTGCCGAGCTGGCCAAACTCGGAACCTACAGTATTTTTCTGGTCGGTACCTTTGTCCTGGGAACGGTCTTTTTCGTGCTCTGGCTCGGCAACCTGTTCAAACAGCCGAAGACCATGACCGGTGTTCTTTCGGCCGGAATGGGCGTCTGCGGCGTTTCCGCCACTGTGGCCGTTGCCCCGGTGGTCAAGGCGAAAAGTGAAGAGATGGCCTACACCATCGGTACCATCCTCTCTTTTGGTATCATCTGTATGTTTGTCTTTCCCACCATCGGCCACTGGGCCGGTATGAACCCCGTCCAGTTCGGGGCCTGGGCCGGAACCGGCATCCTGAACTCCGCCCAGGTTGCAGCTGCAGCCCTGGCATTTAACGCGGTCGACATCAAGACCCTGAAGGTCGCTGAAATCTTCAACATTACCCGGGTCCTCTTCCTGCCGATCATTGTTCTGGTTCTGGCTACCTGGTTTGGCAAGGAGACTGGAAAAAAACTGACGTTTAAGGAAGTTGTCATCGATAAATTCCCGATTTTCATCATCGGCTTTCTGCTCCTTTTTGCCATGTCTTCCATGGGCCTTTTTTCACCGCCCACCCACTACAAAGGCAAATTCATTGATTTCAGTTATAATGACCGTTCCCAGATTACCGATAAAGAATGGGAGACCCTAAACGATGCATTAAAGAGCAACGAGATTAAGGGCCTCAGCGAAGAGCAGATGGCGGCGGTTACCGACCTCATTGCCCAGCGCCAGATTGCCGGCAACTATGAAAACCGTGCCGACAAAAAAGTATTCAACAAACAGGGTGAAGACCGGATGTTCCAGCTGGAATCCGTGCTGGCCGCCGCCAAGGCCAAAGAGATCACCCTGGGCAAGGATGTTAAGGGGGTCATAAAGCATGCCATCAAACAGGTCCATAAAAAATCAAAAACCGTTACCACCCTGACCGACTGCATGATCTGGTTCTTTGCCTTCGGCCTGATCGGGCTCGGCATGCAGATTACCAAAAAAGCAATCCTGCAGGCAGGCGGCTGGCCGTTGGCGATCGGCGTTATTTCCGGTGTTACCAAGGCCGTCCTTTCTTTCTTTGTCGTCTTGTGGCTGGTCAAAGATGTGGTCCTTAAATGACCAGCGGCAATAGACCGCTTTGGGTCTCCACAAGAATAACTGATGAAAACAACCTCAAAAGCACTGACTTTGAATCGTTTTTCAGGTATAATTTCCCAGAGGACTTGATATGAGTGATGATAAAATTACCATCGAAACAGGTGATGCCGGCAAAGGAGAATCGCAAATTGCAAAAGATGCAAATACGGAAGAGCTTGAAGAACGCGCCCTGTCCGTCTTTGCCAGCGAACGTAATGAGGACCTGACCGCCCTCATCCTTTCACTGCTGACGACCTTTATTGTTTTGATTTTTACTAAATGGATGTAGGACGTCCATAACGGGCAACCCGTAAACAACCAACCTGCCCTTCCCGGCATGTACCCATGTCGGGAAGGATTTTTTAACCCTCACGTTTCCGTAACAGACCTCGTAAAAACTGAGCGTTGCTTCAATCTGTTTATACGAAATATCAATCAATTGGATTTAAATTGGACATCTCAGACTCCATATAAATGATATTTTTACCGTAGGAGCCCGCCCCCGCGGGCGATGACCAACTGCAATCGCCCGCGGGGGCGGGCTCCTACGAAACAAAGCTATTGCGTTGTCCAAAAAATGAGCAGTTTTCTGCATCAATTTACGATGTCTGCGTAAGGTGGCCTCTTTGGTGTTTTTTTGAATATCTTCAGTTCTCTTCTTCTCTGTACCCACGGAACAGCAGGTGCCATGCATGCGGAGCATCTTGTCTTTGCAGAACTCTGTGCCCGGGCGCCTGATCTTCAGGTCACGGTGCTGACCATCATTGATCAGGACTGGCAGGCCATGACCGGCGATGACTGGCTCAATTCAAGCAAGACCCACGCCACCTTTCTTGATCATGTGGAGCGGCAGATGCAGGAAGAAAACGAAGAGGACTGGCAGAGAATCAAAGAGACCTATCCGGCCGCTGCCGGGGCCGTCTTTACCGGAGTCGTCGGCCCCATTGAGGAGACCATTGCCGCTCAGGCAAAAAAAAGGGCCTGTGATCTGATCGTGATCGGCCCCTACAGACAGAGTCGCAGACTGTTTAACCTGAAAATGGAAAAGGGCCTCAGGGCGCGTATCGACACGGCAAAACTGCACCCGGCCCTGCCCTGCCCGCTGCTCATCGCCCCGCCCCTGCTATCTGCGGACTGATATGGAACGTTTTTTCGACCTGGTTCTGCCGCCGGAGATCTCGACACTGGATCTGAGCACAATTGTTGATGAAAACAAACTCCTCCACCTGCACCCCCACTGGTTTGTCGACCAGGCCGAAAGGCGGGACAACGGCCTCTTTGCCACCCTTCGTGATTATGCCACCGAGCGGGAATTCTCCCTGGGCCTCCATCTTGATCATTCTGCTGCTCAGGATGACCCGGAAGATTCTACAATTTTCATGCGGGTCACGCTTTTTGATTTCAACATCCGGGAGCTGCTTTTTTTCAGCACCGGCAATCAGACACGGTTACGGATCAGGTATACCGGGGAATCCCCCGACGACCAGCTTGAACAGGATATTCTTCTCTGGACCCGGGCGATTCAGGAATACCTCAGACTCTACACCGCAACCACACCACGTACTCTTTTTTTTCGTCTGCTCATGAACAAGGCGCTCCTGCAGATGAATCCGTCCCAGCGAAAAATCAGTATCATGCTCACCAAAATCACGCTGATAGAGCTGGTTGTCATTCTGATCCTTGTTATGGGGTATGCATATTTTATAAAGTAGACCAATTTCAGGCGGTCTGCCCGGGTGATGGTGGAGGATGGAAACCATGGCAACGCTCCAGGTCGGCGATACCATAGATACCTTTACCATAGAGAAGATTCTCTATGGCGGCGGCATGGCCCGAATCTACCGGGCAACCGACCTGCTCACCGACCAGACGGTCGCCCTCAAGGTTCCGCTGGGCGACATCCTCAACCATCCGGTACGGTTTTACCATTATCAGAATGAAGAACGCATAGGCCGCTTCCTGAATCATCCGGGAGTGGTCCGCTTTTATTACCGTAAACGAACCCGGCAATATATTATCCAGGAATACGTTGCCGGCAAAGAGCTGCGGACCCTTGTCGGCCCGGGAAAAACGCTGTCCATTGATACCGCCGCCGGACTCATTCAACAGCTCGGCCAGGCACTCACGTACCTCCATGGCCTGAAAATCTGTCATCTTGACCTTAAGCCGGAAAACGTCATCCTTACCGACACCGGGGCCGTTAAACTCATTGATTTCGGGCTGGCGACAAAAGAAGGAATGGAAGACCTGCTGGCCGAGGACTTTTCCGTTCCCCACGGAACGCCATACTACATTGCTCCGGAACAGCTTGTCGTCAGACAACACCTTGTGGCCAGCGACCTGTACAGCCTTGGGGTGATCTTGTATGAAATGCTGACCGGCCACCTGCCCTTTCCCCGCTCGAAAAAACGATCAACCACCCGCTGGCGGCTCAAAGTTGCTCCGGTACCGCCCAGATACCATGTACCCGAGATTCCGCCCCAGATTCAGCAGATTATCCTGAGCTGTCTTGAACGGAACCCGGAAAAACGTTACCCCACTGCCCAAGATCTCCTCGAAGACCTCCAGCACTACCGGGACCTGCCGGTGACCAGCCGGGGAGAGGAGTGCAGGAAACCCTGGCAATGGCTTGGTTTCTTTGTACCCACTCCCCCTGCCGCCGACCTCGCATCGGAGACCAGAGTCACCCCTCAGGACCGGCGGCGTTATCACATACTGGGAGCCATAGCCAACGACGACACCGCCGATTTGGTGATAGAAGAAGTCCGGCACCGGGCTTTGATTCACCATGGCGACACCACCCTGCTCTTTGTAATAGAAGATGAAGACGACTCCCATCTCCTGCAGTACAGCCGCGAAGTCGAAGGCGAGCGTTTTCGCCGGCGGCTTGAAAAATTCATTCTCCTGTTTCGTCATTACAACCTCGATCCCACAATCCGGCTGATTCGCGGCAGCGTCACTGAAACGATCCTTGAGCTGGCGGAAAGCATCCGGGCGGACCTGATTGTTCTGGGCCCGCCACGAAAACCAAATTCCCTGTTCTATCAGTCCATAGTGGATACCGTCGTTGCCAAAAGCACATCCAGAGTCATCATTTCCCGTCCCGACACCAATGAAACGGTCCGGACACTGGCAGAGAGTGATCCCGGTCAGCTCTCTAGAGATCAGGTCCTGGCCCTGGATCTTTTCCTGATCGACTGCTGGTTTGACCATGTGGAATGGATCGGTGATCTGGCCCTGACCCTGCTCCAAAAAAAAGAATCACCGACGGAGCTGAAAGAGCACCAATGCTGTATCGAACAGTGGCTTGCCCAGCTGAGACGCAATCCGGACTGGCAGGATGTAATTACCATCCTTGAACCGGTACACCAGGAAGTGCACACCATTGCCGATAAGATGCTTGCTGCCGCAGAACAGGGCGACATCGAGACGATGAAATCCATCTACATCAATCAAGCGCTTCCCGGAGCATGCAGGTTTCGTCAACAACTCTTTGCGGTCAGCAAACATATCGGAAACCAGTCGGGACACCGGGATCCCGGGCAGCTGGGCAATCTGTTTGATTCCGTTTGCCCCATCTACGCAACCGACATTCCCAGCGGCGGCCCGCTGCTGCAACTGCACACCATCAAACAGTATATGGAAGATCGATTCCGGTCTCCGGTTGCGCAGCAAACCGGTTCAACAATCGATAACCGGGGAACGGACTGATGCGTCTTGCCGTGTTTTCAGATATCCATGCCAACCTGGAGGCCCTGGAAACGGTCTTAAACGATGCCGGCGCCCAGTCCGTTCACCGCTGGTTCTGCCTCGGAGACATTGTCGGTTATGGGGCAAACCCCAACCAGTGTATCGAACGTATCCGGGCCCTGCCAAAACTCAACTGCCTGCTGGGTAATCATGATGCAGCCGCGATATGGCGCTATTCTCCGTATGCGATGACTAAAGATGCAACCCAGGCAATCCTGTGGACCATTGACCGGCTCAGCAAGAGAAACAATGCATACCTGCAACAACGGCCCTCGACCCTTGCCATGGGCAACATGCTGTTTTCCCATGCCAACCCATACAATCCGGAAGCGTACAGGTATGTCATCAATAACAAATACGCCCAGCGATCGTTTCGGGCAACCAGGGAACAGCTCCTCTTTGTTTCCCACAGTCATCGACCGATGATCATTACCCGAAAGAACATGTTTCAGACCGTTTTTTTCCCGCCAACGGGTTCATTGACCTGTGACCTGAGCCGAAAAAAACGGCAAATCATCAACTGCGGCTCCGTGGGCCAGCCCCGTGACCGTGATCCACGGGCCTGCTACTGCATTCTCGATACACGACAGAACACCATAGAATTCCGCCGACTTGAATACGACTATGTCCGGACCGGACAAAAGATCAAGGAAGCCGGTCTGTCCGACTATCTGGCCCGGCGACTGGCAAAGGGGCAATAAAAAAAAATGATACACTATTTGACGGATCTCAACCTGCGCAACAAATTTCTTATCTGGGCCGGCCTGCTCGTCTGCAGCTTTGGCCTGCTGGCCTCAAGCCTCTACTACGTTCACCTTCGATCCATCCTGATACAAGATGCCCTCGACACCTCCGAGGTTATCCTTCTGGAGGTAGAATCCATTCGGGAATATGTCAAAGAAGTGCTGCGCCCGACCATTTCCAAGCTGGAATCACGGGATACATTCGTCATTGAAGCCATGTCCTCCACCTTTGTCAGCCTTAATATCATGCGAAGATTCAATAAAAAAATGCCCGGCTACACTTTTCGCCGGGTATCCCTCAACCCGTTGAATCCGAAAAACAAGGCAGATGAGTTTGAGGACGAGATGTTTTCCTGGTTTGAAGACGACCGGTCAAGAACACTGTGGCGGGGCATTGTCCCCCGGAAAGGCCGGCTCTCCTTTGTGACCATGATTCCCGAATATATGGAAAAGAGTTGTCTGCACTGCCATGGTGACGTCCGGCAGGCACCGGCGGAACTCATAAAACGGTATGGAACAAAGGGCGGCTTCAGGTTCAAGGAGGGGGATCTTGCCGGAATCAACTCCATTTCGATACCGGTTGCAAGTGCCTTTGCCCGGATCAAAAGGGATGCCGTTGTTGTCTTTGTCGCCATCCAGGCAGGGGCGGCGCTGCTCCTGTTCCTCCTCCACATTCTCTTTAACAGACTGGTTATTCAACGGTTGACCCATGTAAGCAGCAGCCTGCTTGAGGAAAATGGCGAAGTACGGACTGACCGGGATGAGCTTGATCTGCTGCGGCAATCGGTAAAAACCCTGTCGCGCTACGTCACCGCCGCCCGCAAGGGTGCAGGCCTGCAACCAAACTTCATTGATTCCTACATAATCGGTCCGCCGATAACCGCCGGCACCCTGTCCTGGCTCTATGAAGGCCACAGGGAACAAAACAATGAAAAGGTGTCTATTAAAATCGGCTTTAACGAGATACTGAGCAACCCCCTGTATGCGACCTGCCTGCGGGCGGAGCTCAAAATACTGCGCAGTGTTCAGCATGAGTGCATACCGGAAATCATCGAACAGAAGGGGGACACGTTGATCATGGAACCGATGGCGGGCACGGATCTTGGCGACTGGATGCAGTCGACCCGGAACCGGGGGGCGGCACGAAAAGCAATACTTGCTCAGCTCTGTGACCTGACAGCCACCCTCCATGTTGGCGGAATAGTCCATCATGACCTGCGGCCGGAGATTTTTTTGATTCTTGAAAAGGAGAGGGAATATATTTTGAAAATCACCGACATGGGCCTGGCCTCGTGGCGCGGGATACCCGATGTTATTCTTTCTTCCGGCCTTGGGCCTCAAGGTGATTTTCGCTATATGGCGCCGGAGCTGATCCTGGGCACCAGGGACGATCCACGCAGTGATATCTATACCCTTGGGGTCCTGTTATACCGAATGTTTACCGGAGCCATGCCGTTTGAACGACGGAATGCAACCATTAAGACATGGCTGACTCTAAAAAGAGAGGCCCGGCCCTCCTTTACACGAGGCCAGGGTCTCTCGCCGCAACTGGAACGAATTATCTCAAAGGCAATGGCCGGCAGAAGGGGAAAAAGGTATCAATGGGTGGAGGACCTCTGGGAGGATTTGGAGAAGGAAATATAGGATAACATGCTGCGATATAAGAAAAAATACACCGCAGACCTTACTTTTTTCACCTTCCCTCTTTGCAAGAATGAACAGGTAGAGTAGAGTAGCCGATCAACGTATCTCAAAAACAGGAGACAGTCGTCGGGGGACAGCTGACGGAGAGTTACCGCCCGGAGTCTCGCAGGCTCGCTTACCCGGAGTCTCGCAGGCTCGCTTACCCGGAGTCTCGCAGGCTCGCTTACCTGCGGGAAGAACAACTGCGGAGTCGTGCCGAGGATTTAATCGCAGATGCCCACCCCCTGTGGACGATGGGCATGCCCGTTTTTCATTCGTCCGAAGGGCCGGATTTCTGCTCTTTCTTCTGTTTTCACAGTTCGAAATCCACGCTGTCCGTTGCGCTGTGATGAGATGAAATTTTTATTGAGACAGCCGGTTGTCTACCCCATCGGTTGCTTTTCGGAAACTTTCACATAAAGAGGTTCGAGTGCAGGGCAAAGTACTTATAGCCAATCGCGGAGAAATTGCCATTCGCATCATGGAGGCCTGTCAGGATCTGGGCCTGGAGTATGTGGTCATCTTTACCGATGCCGACCGTGACTCGGAACACGTCTGCCGTAATCAGGTCGACGGACCAAGAAAAAATGCCTGGCGGGTTACCCAATATACCGATGCCAATGACATTCTGGCCATCGCCGATCACACGCTGTGTACCGCCATTCATCCCGGCTACGGGTTCTTTTCCGAAGATTTTCGTTTTGCCCGCAGGGTAACCATCCGCGACCGGCCCCTTGTGTTTATCGGCCCCAACTGGGAGGTTATTAAAAACCTGGGCGACAAAATCAACACCAAGCACGTGGCCAACGAGTTGGGGATTCCGACTATTCCGGGCACGGACTCACCGATCTACAACGAGATGGAGGCTGAAGAGATCGCCCAGCATCTTTTTGACATCCAGGAAGACGAAAACATTGCCCAGCCGGCCGTCCTTGTCAAGGCTGCAGCCGGTGGCGGCGGCATGGGCATTGAAGAGGTGACCCAGATTGAACAGTTCCGTCGGGTCTACCGCCAGGTCCAGAACTATGCCAAGCGCCAGTTCGGTGATGGCGGGGTGCTGATCGAACAGCGATTAACGGATTTCGACCACCTTGAGGTTCAGCTGGTCTGTTCACGCCACGATGAACGGGTCCACTTCAGTTCACGAAACTGTACCATTCAGTCCACCGGCCGCCAGAAACGTATCGAGGCAGCCCCCGGCTTTGACGACTCCTGCTTCACCTATGATTTTGATGCCGCTGAGGTACTCGACAGGATCGTGAAATACTCACTGAAGCTGGCGGACTTTGTCAAATACGACAACGTCGGCACCTGGGAATGGATCGTCAGCCGCAGCGGCAAGCCCTATCTGCTGGAGGTCAACACCCGGATCCAGGTAGAGAACGACGTTTCAGCCCGTATCAGCTACTTAAACGATGCCCATCCCAACCTGATCCGGGAGCAGATCCGGCTGGCTCTGGGCGAGCCCATGGGCTACAGCCAACAGGATATAGCATTTCGCGGGGCCAGTATAGAGTTACGGATCGTAGCGGAAAACCCGGACCGTGACTTTGCCCCCTGGATCGGGACTATTACCCGTTTCGACCTGCCCCGTTATGACTGGGCTGCAGTATATAGCCATGTTCCTTCCGACCGGGCCTACCCGATCCCGAGTGAATACGACCCCAACCTGGCCCTGGCCCTGGTCTGGGGTGACAGTGTCGATCAGGCCAAGGAGCGGGCCAGGGACTTTATCAACAACACGGTCATTGAAGGAGAAAATACTACCGGTACCGGTATCCTGACCAACCTCAACTACCTGCGTGATAATCTCGATCGATTACTCACCTTTTAAACAAATCCCGTGCCCGCCGGACGCGCAAACGGTTTTTATATAGCCATAGTCTATCATCATGAACGAACTGCTGAAAAAACTTCAGGATATTGAACAGCGCATCGGCTGTCTTATTCACATAAAAAACACTGAAAACTGGGGCAACCTTTCGGTTTTCAAAAAGGATTGTGAAGACCTCAAAGCTGAATTCTACGAAGTCGACAAACAGGAGTTCACCCGGCAGCTGGATAAACTCGACAACAGTATCCACTTCCTTGAAGAGCGTTGCGAAGAGACCCTGACGGCCATGGAACGGGTTCGTATTGTCCGCAACCCCCTCCGTTTCTCGCTCAAGGATATCCTGGAAAATGTCTATGAAGACTATACCGAGCTCGGCGGTCAGGGAGAGTTTAATATAGATCCGGCCATGGTGGTGGCCAAGGCAAATATTGTCCGCCGGATAAAGAAAAAGCCCTATACCTCCTCGGTTATGGTGATCGGCCAGGAAGTCGGCCATGGTGAAGAGTTTCGCAATGGTGGTTCCTGTAAGCCCTGGGGCAACGAGAAAGCCCTGCGCTACATGCGGGTTGCCGAAACCGAAGGGATCCCGATCCACTTCTATATCTTCACACCCGGCTCCTACCCGGTGGAAGAATATCCCGGAGCAGCCCAGCAGATCGCCCGTAATCTCTACGTCATGACCAAACTCGGCATTCCCATGATCTCCGTCATCTCCGAGGGTGGATCCGGTGGGGCCGAGGCCATCGGCCTCAGCGATTTCCGGCTCATGTTTTCCCACGGCTACTATTCGGTTATTTCCCCGGAAGGGGCCGCAGCCATTGAAGGACGGGTACCCGAAGGAGAAAAAGTTCCGCCCGAGCTCATAGAAACCTGTGCAAACCGGTTACACATGACCGCTGAGGAAAATCTCAAACTCGGCACCATTGACAGGATTATCCAGGAACCGCCCCTGGGGGCAAAAAGTGATGATTTTTCTTTTTTCACCAGGATTCGCTCCGAGATTATCCGGGCCACCGATGAAGTGGTGTTAAAGACCAAAAGCGTACGCGGCTTCCGGGCCTACGAGGTCAAAAAAAAGAAAGCGGAAAACCCTGAACAGGCACCTCAAATCGACATTCCCTGGGATCTCAACCCGACGGAAACGCGAAGACTGCTCAGTCAGCGCTCAAAAAAATACCGGGAGATGGGCAAACAGGGCTTTGGCGGCGAATCCCTGCCGGCCGAGAATATCTTCAAATCCCTGCAGGCCGCCACCGAAGAAGTTTATTATACCTTTCGTTACGATGTCCTCAAGGGCCAGCAGAAACAGGTTAAAAAAGTTCTCAAAGAGGTTTCCGGAGAAGGCTCGGTCCTGGTTAAACGATTGACGGCCCCCTTTACATCCGTCTATGACGTACTCTGCAGGAAGGACAAGAACGAGGCCAGAAAAAGTGAAAAATCGATTCCGATTCCAACCGCGTCAACGCCCGGCATAACGGCTTCGACCGGTCAAGATCCGCTTGAACTCACCGACACCTATACCAGTCCGCTGGCAAACAAGGATCGAACGGTCAGCTGTCCCAATGCCGAAAAATACGGTTGTGAAGACCTCTGGGTTCCCGATCTCTATGGCGAATTCTGCGGGGTTTGCCAGAAATGCGGCCATCATTTTCCACTTGAGCATCAATGGTACCTGAAAAACATCTTTGATCCCGATTCGATCAGGGTTTTTAATTCGGATTTCTACTCCAAAAACCCGCTGAACTATGAAGGGCTCGATGCACGGCTGCAGATGGCCCGGAGTAAAACAGGGCTGGGCTGCGCCAACCTGACCTTTCATGCCCGGGTTATGGATGTACAGGTGGTTGTCAGCATGTTGATTGCCGACTTCCGTAACGGAACGGTCGGCACGGCTGAAGGCGAAAAGTTTGTCCAGGCCTGTGAACTGGCCAAACGAAAAAAACGCCCTCTGCTGGCCTATGTCCATACCACCGGAGGCATCCGTATCCAGGAGGGAACGCTCGGGGTGACCCAGATGCCCAAGTGTACCATGGCGGTCCGTGAATATATCGATGCGGGCGGACTCTATATTGTTGTCTATGACAACAACTCGTATGCCGGACCGGTGGCCAGTTTCCTCGGCTGCTCACCGTACCAGTTTGCAATCCGGTCCTGCAATATCGGTTTTGCCGGTCCCCGGGTCATCCGGGAAACCACCGGTACCGATATTCCGCCCGACTATCATAAGTCGCGCAGTGCCCTGCGCCGCGGTCATATCCAGGGGGTCTGGGATCGTCGTGACTTCCGCCGCAACCTGTACAAGGCCCTGCAGACCATGGGCAGCCCGAGTCTGTACTACAGATAATTTTTTTTGTTCACCGGCCCGGTTCCGGGCCGGTGAACAACCTCCAACCATTTATACTCACTGCTTTTCTCCAGCACTACCCATCCATCATTTCTTTCTTTCAAATACCACCCTGTACCATAAAGATTTCCCCGGTTTCTGCCGATAAGAGAATATAAGGACGGATCGGTTGCAGGTCGAAACGTCTCAAACCGGACCTTAGGGACTGTCACGAAATAACTATAACACTTATTTCGTGCCAGTCCCTTATATTGACCATGCAGCCGTTTTGTTGTTTCACTCACGGACGAGGAGGGACAACCATGGCAATATGGCAATTCTCACTGGCAAACAACGAGGTCAGACACGGCAATAAAAAACGACGGCAACTTACCAGGCATGGCTGCAACGAACCCTTTAAGGATCGCTACTGGTGCCCGAAAAAAAAGTGGTTTATGAAAGAGGCCTGCCCGTTTATAAATCAGCGTGAATGTAATAACTTTGAACGGATGAGCGGGGAACGCATCGCCAGGATGTAATTATCCTTCATCCCGGCTTGTTCTTTCTTGACGGCCACGGTATCCTGTGCTAAACAGAGACCGTTTTCAAGCAAACGCTTGGGCCGTTAGCTCAGTTTGGTAGAGCAGTTGACTCTTAATCAATTGGTCGAAGGTTCGAATCCTTCACGGCCCACCAG
>DRKH01000136.1 GCA_011051825.1 Desulfobulbus sp. | reverse complement strand
GCTCAACAATAACTTCGCATTCTGAGGCGCACTTTGAACATTTAGAAAAGCGATCTTCAATTATGCAATCCTCAACGTAGCCCTGCTACGCTTGCGGTTGCATGCAATCAGATCACTTCTCTAAATGTCCACATTACACCTCACCTCTACGAAGTTATTGTTGAGCGAACCCTTAACAGAAGGAGGTCCGGAGGAAACTGTCCTCCGGTGCGACAATTTGCCGCGTTGAGATTCCCGTTTTTTTGTACTATCTGTTATAAATTGTCGGGACATTTCGAAACCTGATCCTGCATAAACCAGCATGGCTGGACCGGATTTTTTTGATTTCACAGCCACAACAGATAGCACAGACTTCGAACCATGAAAATAGTCTGAATCGACAGTGCTTCGTAGGCGATTTTCGGATAAAGCTCAGCTTTGCCCCGATCAGGGCGGGGATTGAGGGTAATCAGATTTCGAAATGATATCGTGCTTCGGCCGGCAGCGGCCCGGCAAGTGATCTTTGGCCATACTGCGGTGAGCATGAGGGGGAAAGGCATGCGGTTGTTTTCTACAATCCGTTGAGATCAGGAAAAAAGGGGGGTGAGATGGGCAAGCAATATTCTGCAGATTCCTTTTATACTCCAAAGATTAAAAGCCTTGCATATGGTGTCAGTTTGTTTCGAGAAGTGACTGCAATGGACACCATGATGGTGTATCAAAGTTTCAAAGAACAGCGCAAGTACCCCCGTTTTAAACCCGACACCAAGATATTTATCCTCCATTCCGCGCTGGGTACAGTGAAAAATATCGGCATAGGCGGCCTGTCCTATACCTACTACCAGCTTGCCGGGGAAGCTGCCGGGGCCCTGCCCCCGAAAGGCACAATTTTCAGCGCAGAAAATGATTATCTTGTTGATATTCCGTTTACTGTGGTGGCGGATACGGTTGTGCGCAAGTCATATTCCTGCTTCCCGGAATTGAAACAGCGCCGAATTCGTTTTTCGGCACTCACTGGAAAACAGCTCCAGGGACTGGAACATTTTATTTTGACCCATGCGGTTGTCCCGGAAGTGGATGTTGACAGCAGCCTTTCAATCCGATCCGGAGGCACTTTTAATCACATGTCGTGAAGTCCTTCCTTCTCTGCCTGCTTACCGCTCTTGAGTATGGTGCTGTTTCTTAACGGGGAGATCCTCGGCAGAGGGGGCAGATGTATTGGTCATTTTTTGTTCCAGCGGATTTTTCAGATTAAAGCGGCCTATCTTTCTTCTCAGGGTATCCTTTGAAATACCAAGTTCGCGGCAGGTGGCCATCCGCTTCCAGTTGTTTCTCTCCAGGGCGTCATATATCGTCTGCTTCTCCATCTCTTCAAGCGTTTTCGGCTCAGCCGCGGTTCCCTTCGGATTTGATGGCGCCTGCTCCTGCTGCGGGGTAATGAAGGTGTCCGGTAAATGTTCCGGCTCAATACAATCCTTTTCACAGAGTATAAATGCATATTCAATGATATTTTCCAGTTCTCTGATGTTGCCGGGATAGTCATAGTGCATGAGAATGGCGAGTGCCTGGTTGGAAATTCCTACAATATCCCTGTGCTGCTGGGTACTGTACTGCCTGATAAAGTGGTCTATCAACAGGGGAACATCCTCCATCCTTTCCCGCAGTGGAGGCAGGTTGATTCTGACGACATTCAGACGATAAAAAAGATCTTCTCTGAAGGTCCCCTTGTTGACCATTGCCTGAAGGTCACGGTTTGTTGCCGTAATGATGCGGACATCGGTCCTGATGGGTGCGGAGGCCCCGAGGGGTTCATATTCCCTGTTCTGCAGCACCCGGAGCAGTTTCACCTGCACCGAGTTGGGGATATCACCGATTTCATCGAGAAACAGTGTTCCACCCTCGGCGGCAGCAAAGCGGCCCGGGCGGTCTTTTTTTGCATCGGTAAATGCGCCCGCCTTGTATCCGAACAGCTCTGATTCGAGCAAGGTCGCCGGCAATGCTCCGCAGTTAACCGCAACAAAAGGTTGTTCCCTTCTGTCGCCGGCGTGGACAATGGCCCGGGCCACAAGCTCTTTGCCGGTCCCGCTTTCTCCAAGCAGAAGAACATTGCTCCGGCTGCGGGCAATTTCAGGCAGAATGCTGAAAATCTGCTGCATTGCTGCACTTTTGCTGATGATTGCATTAAAAGAATAACTCTTGGTGATTTTTTTTTGCAGCATGGTGATGTCGGAAATATCCCGGAAGGTTTCTACTCCGCCGATAATGTTTCCCTCGTGGTCTGTAAGGGGGGCGGCGCAGATACTTATGGGCACTCGCCGGCCGTTTTTGTTACCGATGGTAATTGAACGGTTTGAAACGGGTTTGCCGCCGTACAGGCTTTGGGCAATGGCGCAATTTCTTCCGCAGATACTGGAGTGGAACACCTCGCCGCAGAATCGGCCGATGGCATCTTGCCGTTTCCAGCCGGTAATATTTTCCGCGGCCAGATTAAAAGAGGTTATCTGCCAGCTCCGGTCAACAGTGAAAACACCGTCGGCAATGCTGTCGATTATCAGCCGGCTGAAGACTGTGGAATGGGCAGCATCCCTGAAGGTGATAATCGCCCCGGCCGGATGCTCATTACCGGGTATAGGTACAGCCGTGGCCAGCAGCGCCGCTGGTTCGCCGGTCTGTAAGTTTTTCATGACCAGATTGAAATCCGTGACCATTTTCCCTGCTGCCACGGCTGGACACAGCGTGGAGAAAAGTTCCTTAAAGCGGCTATCGGTACCGAAGACGTCATGACACTTTTTGCCGAGAACCTTTTTTGCTTTAAGGCCGAATAAATGCTCAGCCGCTCTGTTGAAGGATGAGATTTCCCATTGTGCGTTTACGGTAAAAACGGCGTCCTGTTCATTCGAATTTCCGGCTATCCCTGTTGAATCTGCCATTGCAGCCTCTTTGTGGAGAGAAAACCTAACAGCCTTCAGCCTGAATAGCTTGCGGGCTTGCCGGCCTTAGACTGTTCCCTGCATTGATGGCGATTTCAGGTCTTTCGCGACGACCTTTGTGAAATATACGGGCTAATGGCTCCGGGTCCGGCTCCTTTCTCTTTGCCGAAAAGGAGCCGAACCTGGTTCGTAGCCGGTCGGAGACGTCCGGAGCCCGTGCGGAGAATAATCGTGCCGGTTTCCCCTTACCGTTCCCTAATCAAGTACTGGATGGGGAGTGGTATCCGTGGATGGCGGCAGGATCGGGTATTCGACCTTGGGCTGCACGCCGGTGCTGGTTTTGAGGAACGCATAGATGGCATCGACCTCCTGGCCATTGAGTTCACTGCCGAGCTGGGCGGTGCCCATGATCTTTATTGCATCTTTGAGCGACCACACCTTGCCGCTGTGGAAGTATGGCGGAGTCAACTCTATATTCCGAAGGCTGGGAGCCTTGAACACATATTCATCCTCTACGGATTTCGTCACCTTGAACCGACCCTTGTCACCGGCAATTATTTCCACCGACGGCCGCTCTTCAACCCCAAAGGCAAAGTAGTCCTCGCCGCCCATGTTCAGGCCGCCATGACAGTCGCTGCAACCCTTGTCCATAAACAGGGCAAGTCCTTTGAGTTCTTCCTCGTTGAGTGCCTTGGCATCCCCGCGAAGAAAGTTGTCGAACCTGGAATCCGGAGTAATCAACGTAGCCTCGAAAACCTCAATGGCAGCGGCCATGTTGTCAAACGTTACCGGATCCTTCTCGCCGGGGAATGCCTTTTTGAAGAGTTCTCTATACTCGGGCATGCTGTTGAGTGTTTTGACCGCTCCTTCCGGGGTGTTGCTCATCTCCACCGAGGCCTGGACCGGGCCCTTGGCCTGCTCTTTCAAATCCTTGGCCCGACCGTCCCAGAACTGGGCCACGTTAAAGACCGCATTTAAAACCGTGGGTGAATTCCTCGGCCCCCGCTGCCAGCCATGTCCGGTTGCAGTTTCCTGGTAATCATCTCCACCCATGCCCACATTATGGCAGAAGTTACAGCTGACCAGAGCACTTTTAGACAGTCTCGGCTCAAAATATAACATCTTGCCGAGCTGGATTTTTTCCGGAGAGGCCGGATTTCCCTTAATCTCCGGTGCCTGGTAGGGGATCGGTTGAAACGTTTCCTTTGCCGTGTCCATTATACTTCCGGCAAAGGCAACGCCTCCAATTGCAAGACAGAATACACCGGCCGCCAGTCCTGTTTTCATTCCTGTTTTCATTGTTACCTCCTTTGATCATTGGTCTTTTCCCTGTTGACGCCAGTGGCTACAGGGCATTATCATAATTTTTGGAAAATGAGAACTACTCACAGCTGATAACTCTACTCGAAAATCAAAAAAAAGGAATGTGGCATTTTGTCGCACATGGAGGGCGGTTGCGTTCAAGCAGACCGGCAAATCTATAGTCCGTCTCTGTGAGGTGGTCTGATTGAACCAGGAGCAAAGACTTCGAAATTGAGGCACCCCGTGCCGACTTACGGCACAACCGCCGGCGGCAACAGCCCTGCCTTCATTTATTCGTTGCCGGCAACATCTTCATCCTTGCAGCATTCATCGGTATTTTCCTGCTGCCG
>DRKH01000135.1 GCA_011051825.1 Desulfobulbus sp. | reverse complement strand
TCCGTTCGGCACAGGATTACAAACCGCTGGTCGCGACAACCGTGCTCGATAAAAACGGTACGATCATTGACGCCATTTACTCTCAGTACCGAATCGTCATCACAAAGCGTCAGATGCCGCCGCTTTTACCCATGGCCTTTGTTGCAGCCGAAGACAGCCGTTATTTTGAACATGGCGGCCTGGACATCTGGTCAATATTCAGGGCTGCAGTCAACAACCTGCGTTCGGGCAGGCGCAGCCAGGGCGGTTCCACCATTACCCAGCAGGTCACCCGGGCCCTGATGCTCTCTCCTGAAAAAAGCTATTTCAGAAAAATAAAGGAGGCTATTCTCGCCTATCGCCTGGATCGCATGCTCACCAAAGAAGAGATTCTCACCATCTATCTCAATGAAATCTACCTTGGCGAAGGGGCCTACGGAGTGGAGGCGGCCGCCCGAATCTATTTTTCCAAAAAGGCAAAGGAACTCAACCTCTCGGAAATCGCCCTGCTGGCAGGCCTGCCCCAGTCTCCCAGCCGCTACTCACCGATAAAACACATACGCGCTGCCCGGGCCCGACAGCGTTACGTCCTCAATCGAATGGCTGAAGACGGCATCATTTCCACGGCCTCCGCCCGCAGGGCCTATGAACAGAGACTTCACCTCAACCCTTCAGGAAAGTACAAGGCCGCCAGTGGCTACTTCAGCGATTATGTCCGCACCGAGCTTGAAAAACAGTATGGCCGAAAGGCCCTGTTTCATGAAGGGCTCACCGTCTGGACCACTTTGGACAGCCGCCTGCAGAAGGCGGCTGTTACCAGCCTCAACCACGGTCTGGAGCATATCCGGAAGCGACAGCGAACAACACGCTCACCCCAGGGGGCACTGATTGCTCTTGATAGCGCAAACGGCAGTATCCGGGCCCTGGTCGGCGGGGCCGATTACCG
Source organism: Desulfobulbus sp. (assembly GCA_011051825.1). Classification (GTDB taxonomy): domain Bacteria; phylum Desulfobacterota; class Desulfobulbia; order Desulfobulbales; family Desulfobulbaceae; genus DRLX01. Next base: position 1,712 of record DRKH01000135.1, on the reverse strand, counting down.
GAAAAGCTCCTACAATCGGGCAGTGAATGCCAAACGACAGCCGGGATCGGTCTTTAAACCGTTTATCTATGCAACCGCCTTTGAGAAGGGATTCTCTCCGGACACGCAACTCGTTGACAAACCGTTTTCCATTACAAACCATGACGGATCGGTGTGGCAGCCGCAAAACTACAGTCATAGATATTACGGCCCGACCAGTCTCCGTGATGCCCTCGTCTTTTCCAGGAATATCGTCACCATTAAACTGCTGCAGAAGACCGGAGTACAACCCGTTATCCGCCTGGCCGCCCGGGCCGGAATAACCGCTGAACTCAGACCCGAACTCCCCCTGGCCCTGGGAGCCTCTCCGGTATCTGTGCTTGAGATGACCGGTGCCTACACCATCTTTGCCAACCACGGTCTCTATCACAGGCCACGGGCCATCACCCGGGTCCGTGACCGGTTCGGCCGGGTAACGCCATGGCCGCACCCGGGGGCGAAAAAAGTACTCAGCCCCCGGACCGCTGAAACCATAACCGCCATTCTTACCCAGGTCATTAACCGGGGCACAGGCAAACAGGCGCGAGGCATTCCCGGGTCGGCAGGAAAAACCGGGACCTCCGATAACAACCGTGACGCCTGGTTTATCGGTTATACCCGTAACCTGACCACCGGGGTCTGGCTCGGCTATGACCGCAGCCGCACCCTTGGCCGGGGTGAGACAGGTGGACGGGCCGCAGCCCCGATCTGGAAAGAATTCATGCAGACAGCCACAGGAGAATTACAATGACCCGGGCAGCCAGACATCTCAACCTGTACTTCTCCGGCTCGGTGGAGGAAAAACTGGCCGTTTCCAGGCAGCTCTTTGCAAGCCATGGACAGAACATCCTCCAGCAACAGGAGGTTTTGGACCGGCTTGATCGACTGCGGACGGGCGAGGCCGTTCTCAACACACAGATGCGGACAATGGGCATGGGCAGCCGCTGTTCAGCCTGTGCCGCCCAGGCAACCGGTGGATGCTGCTCCAGCTACATGGCAGCCAATACCGATGCCATCCTGCTTCTCATAAATCAGCTGCTGGGAACAGAGGTCGAAATCCAGCACGAAAATGACATCGAATGCTGTTTCCTTGGCACTTCAGGCTGCATTCTGCAGATCAAACCCATCTTCTGCCTGAACTACAACTGCAGCCACATCAAGACGGCGGCGTCACCCCGGCAGATGCAGGAACTGGAGAAAAAAGCGGGAGCTCTCCTTAGTGAACAGACCGGGCTTGAGTCGCTCCTGTTGGAACTGTTGTAGTTCGTTTGCGGATGCCCAACCATGAGGAATATACACCTTCCCGCACCAAGCGATGGAATGTTGAATACGGCAAATCCCGAACTTTGGCTACCAACCCGTGCTTAACCGGATTGTATATGTCACAACCGAAAAAAATATACCCCTCCCAGGGCCAGTGCTCTTCGATATATGGACATATGGTCTAAAAGTTTCCCGATAAACGGGTCATATCGGTTAGTTGTGGGCAGTGCCCACCCTACGAGCCTACCGGATTCATCACGTAAACAAACTGGTGGGCACCGCCCACCGAAAAACAGCCGGATACAAAAAAAATCCCCCACTCTCAAGGAGGAGAGAGTGGAGGATCGTACCCGTTATTTAACGTTAAAAATTGGTTTGCGTATGCACTTACTTTGCGTATGCACCTACGGACAGGGTCTTCTGCAGTTCTT
>DRKH01000134.1 GCA_011051825.1 Desulfobulbus sp. | reverse complement strand
CAAATCAGAGAACTGTTTACCTCACCTCATGTTACCTGGAATGGTCTTGAAGGATCAAAAATAGTATTATCAGACAACGGAGTTCTTTAATGCGGTTGTTTTCTTTCCTGTTGCTGTTGCTCTCTCTTGCCGCCTGTGCCCCCAAGCCTCCGCCCCCTGTTGCCATCCGGATTCCGGACCGGCCGATCGAGTATCTCGCAGAGGTCAAACCGATCCTGGACAGTCGCTGTGTGGTCTGTCATTCCTGCTATAACTCTCCCTGCCAGTTAAAGTTGAGTTCCTATGACGGCCTGGACCGCGGTGCCAGCAAGAAAAAGATTTACAATGCGACCCGGCTCAAGACCATGGATCCAACCCGGCTATTTATTGATGCCCAGTCCACGGAAGAGTGGCGCAAGAAAGGATTCACCAGTGTGACCGACAACAGTGCCGGGCCGGGCTTTAACGATTCCCTCATGCTGGAGCTGCTCAATCACAAGATGGACAACCCGAAGAGCAGTGGCGACTATTTTGCCGAGGCCGAGGATCTTACCTGTGCAGAAAACAGCAGTGAACTGGGCGGTTATCTGAAAAAACATCCCAACCGCGGTATGCCGTTTGGCTTTCCGCCGTTGAAAAAAGAAGAATTCGCCATCATTGCCGGCTGGCTGGCCCAGGGCGCCAAAGGCCCTTCTGCCGAGCAGCAGGCCCGTCTTGCCGCCCCGGCAAAAAAAGATATCCCGGCAATCAAGCGCTGGGAATCTTTTTTTAATCAGGACGATGCCAAGCACAGGGTGACGGCAAGATATCTGTATGAACATCTCTTCCTGGCCCAGATAAACTTTGATCCAGGCGGAAAAACCTTTTACGAGCTGGTCCGCTCCCGTACTCCACCGGGAGAGCCGATCGATCTGGTTGCCACTGTCCGGCCCTATGATGATCCTGAGACCGACCGGGTTTACTATCGCTTCCGCCCTATCTATGCGACCATCGTCCACAAGACCCACATGGTTTTTACCCTGGATGCGGCCGAATTTACCCGTCTGCAGAAACTGTTCATTGAACCGAAATGGCTGCAGGAACCGCACAGAATCAGCTATGACCCCAAGCTGAGTGCCAACCCCTTTGTTGCCTTTGAGCAGATTCCGCCCCGCTCCCGCTACCGGTTCCTGCTTGATCATGCTCAATATATAGTCATGACCTTTATCCGCGGCCCGGTCTGCAAGGGACAGATCGCCCTCAACGTGATTCACGATCATTTCTGGGTTATGTTCATGGACCCGAAGTATGACCTCAATGTCCGCTTTCCCGGTTTTCTGCGCCTGCACCGGAAGGACCTGATCATGCCCATTGAACGGGGCAGTAGATTCCCGGTTTTGAAGCTGATCGACAACCCGTATTTTAAAGCCGTGCAGCGATTCTTTAAAGCCAGGCAGGAGTTCTATGCCGCTCATTACTTTGACGGTCTTGGTTATGATGCTATCTGGAAGGGAGAAAAAGCATCCGACAGTCCCCTGCTGACCGTGTATCGTCATTTTGACAGTGCCTCGGTGCACAAGGGGGTGCTCGGCGAACTGCCCCGAACCATGTGGGTCATAGATTATCCCCTGCTTGAACGGATCTACTATGCCCTGGTCGCGGGGTTCGATGTCTACGGCACCCTGGGGCATCAACTGGCGGTCCGCCTCTACATGGATACTCTGCGGGTGGAGGGCGAAAGTTACTTCCTTCAGTTTATGCCCCCCAAACAACGTAAATCAATGCTCCAGTCCTGGTACGAGGGGGTAAAATACAAAGATATCCATACATTTCAGACCAACATGCCGACAGCGGTTACCTATCGCACCACGGACAGTAAAAGAGAATTCATTGAACGGGTCGTGGGCAACCACATTCTGCCGCAGACGGAAATCGCTTTTGATCCGATCAACTATTTTCCCGGCGGCAAAACGTACCCGCCCCTGCCGGATCAGTATAAAACCATTGATGATTTTCTGCAGGGGCTGCGGGCGGTCTCGAGGCCGGGCACATCGTTTGTCCGCCTGTTCAATGATTATAATGCCAACCTGGCCTATCTGCGAGTTCGAATCCCGGACAAGAAGGATGTTGTTGCCTCCCTGGTGATCAATCGCTGGCACGATAATGTCACCTATCTCTTTGGTGAAAATGGTGTTCTCGACAGCTCCAGGGACCGGGTGGACGTCCTGAAAGGTTTTATCGGCTCCTATCCCAATTATTTTTTTGACGTCACCCTTGCTCAACTGCCGGATTTCCTCAACCTGCTGGCAAATATGCAGGGGAACGAACAGGAGCTGCAACGTTTCCAAACCTATGGTATCAACCGGGCCGATGATGATTTCTGGACCGGTTATGACTGGTTCCAGAAACGGTTTTATCAGGATAAACCGGTTCAGGCCGGTCTCTTTGACCTGAATCGGTATTATTATAAGGCCCGGCAAACCAGCATGGCCGGACCGGATTTTTAACGTCACAGCCACAACAAAGCATGAACATAGCGTAACTGTTCAGGAGCACCCCATCTCTGCACGGTCAGGCCTGATTCACATAGGAATCACTATAGTTCACAGGCCTGACTGCACAGATATGGAGCACTCCTGAACAGTTACAGGTGGTGGTAGGGCTAGCTCTCTGCCCCTGCCTGAATAGTTACAAAATAGCCAGGAATGACATCACTTCGTGGGCGATTTTCGGATAAACCAGCATGGCTGGACCAAATTCTCAGGTCACAGCCACAACGAACGATGAAAATAGCCTGAATAAACAATGCTTCACGGCCCATTTT
>DRKH01000133.1 GCA_011051825.1 Desulfobulbus sp. | reverse complement strand
GGAAAAGCTGACCATCATACCCATAAAGACGATTATAGCGTTGGGTGTACACCCCATTCAAATGACGCATAAAACGCGACAGGTTACCTTGCGGAGTTTGGGCAAGAAGATGATAGTGATTGTCCATTAGGCAGTAGGCTGCTATTTTGACATTCCAGAGAACGGCTGCCTCCTGCAGCAGAGCTAGAAAAAGTTGCCGGTCTTTCTGCGCCGCGAAGATAATTTCGCCCCGGCGCCCCCGATTCATTAAATGGTACCAGGCGCCGGGAAATTCTATTCGTAAGGGTCTGCTCATAATAAGACAAGATTAAATCAAATGCGATATGGTGTCAAGATGAGATCTGACCCCTTTAAAGGAGGACTTTTTAAAGGTGATTGTAATCCCGCGCAGTCTCAGCAGTTCACGATGTTTAGATCCTGGTCATAGGCCCCCAGGCACTGCGTACCTCCGAAGTCGGAAACTCCTCCATCAATCCGGGTATTGACGATACGTGTACCGTCGCTTCCTATAAAAATACCTGCCGTGGTTCCTTTCAGGAATGAATTTTCGATGAATGGCGCTGCGGTTGTATCCCAATTGTATACTCCGTAGTTATTGCCCGTTCCTCCGTTGGCGTCGGCAGTGACCATCATTATTCTCGGCGAGGAATGGTTAAGATTAAAAACGCCATAGTTGCTCCCTCCTCCGCTGGCCGTGGCGGTGACCTGGGTCATCATCGGTGAGGAGAAGGACGCATTATAAATGGCGTAGTTGTTTATCCCCCCCCCGGCCGCGGCAGTGACCTGCGTCATCGTTGGTGAGGAAGAGAGATAGTTGTATATGCCGTAGTTACTTGCTCCCCCTGCGGCTGTAACGGTTACGCGCATGAGCCGAGGAGACGTATAAGAGTTAAATATAGCGATTGAATAGGTGCTGCCCCCGGTATTCTCCACGGTTAGATCCGACAGCTCGGCAGCGTTCATACCGGAGACGACGGCTGATGTGGCGTCTCGGGAGTTTGAGCTGACAGCCCCTTTAATGAAGGTTACATCCTGGCCGCTGCCGGCGATGTCTACCCAGGGCTTCATTACCAGAGCGGATGTGACCGTGTACACTCCCGGGGCAATGACGATGAGATAGGGATTGACGGCACTGGCATTGGTGATGGAATTCAGCGCTGCCACCGGGTCGCTGTAATCGCCGTTGGCTTTCGCCACCGTCACCACATTCTTCAGGGGTTTGAGATCATTGCCGGACATGGGAATTACCACCACTTTGTTGTGTGCAGATGCAGTGGTGGCAAAAAGGGTGAGAATAATCAGCAATGTTTTTCGAAAGAACCGGATGCGTTGAATAGGTGCAAGTGTCAAAATGGTCTCCTCTTACTCTCTGTTATATCTTAAAAAAGGGGGCAAAAAAGTCAGATGTAACTATTGAATCTGCAGGAAAAATGGTCTGGATATATTTTATATGTTTCAAAAAACCCGGGTAATTACTTTGTCGTTCATGCCACCCTGAACTGCATGACGGTTGAAGACCCAAACCTGCCGACAGGGTAAAGGGTGCCTTGAAAAATTAGAATTTTCGTTCGAGGTCAAGGAACAGAAAAATTAGCCGGACAGCTTGACTGTTGAGCGAAAAGCGCAGCATATTCGTCATATGTGAGCATTTTTCATTTTCCTGTGATGCAGAGATCGGGCGAAAAGGCAATTTTTCAAAGTGGCCTAAAATTATTCGTGGTCGGAGACCTTGCCGCTGCGCATCTTCTTTAAGCGGCCCCGGTTTTTCTTGGCCGCCAGTCGTCGCTCCTTGGCCCGCCTTGACACCTTGGTCTTCCGGCGCGGCCGCTGCTCATGCAGGGCCTGACGCAGGAGATCGGTAAAACGGCGGATCACCTCTTCCCTGTTGCCCTGCTGGGTCCGGCAGGAATCAGCCGAAATCCGCAACAGGCCGTTTTTATTTATCCGGGTGGCAAGACGGCTGCGGATCAACGTCCTTTGCCGGTCGTTTAAACTCCGGGAACCGGTCACGTCAAAGGAGAGGGTGACCCGGGTGTTGACCTTGTTGACATTCTGGCCGCCGGGCCCGCTGCTGCGGGAGAAGGAAAAGGAAAGGTCAGAGGCCGGAATGGAGCAGCCGGGGTTGATGAAAATCCAGTCGGCAAAGGTCATGGAGAAGATATACCGGGGCAGAAATTAGAGAATCTGCTCTAAAAAGAGCTTGGTCCGGTCGTGCTTGGGGTTGTCGAAAAAGATATCCGGCGCGGCCATCTCGACAATTGCGCCCTGATCCATGAAGACCACCTGATCGGCGACTTCACGGGCAAAGCCCATCTCGTGGGTTACCACCACCATGGTCATGCCCTCACGGGCCAGGGTAACCATGACCTCAAGTACCTCGCCGATCATCTCCGGATCCAGGGCCGATGTCGGTTCATCAAAGAGCATGATCTTCGGCTCCATGGCCAGGGCCCGGGCAATGGCGACCCGCTGCTGCTGACCGCCGGAGAGCTGCAGGGGATAATGATCGGCCCGATCCCTGATCCCGACCTTGTCCAGCAGGCGAAGGGCCAGCTGATCAGCCTCAGCCTTCGGCATTTTTTTGAGCTTGATCGGAGCCAGGGTCAGGTTTTCCAGCACGGTCTTGTGCCTGAACAGGTTAAAACTCTGAAAGACCATGCCCAGCTCCATCCGGATCCGGTTGATATCCTCGGCAGGATCATACAAGTCATGGCCGTCGACGATAATTGAGCCGGAGCTGATGGTTTCAAGTTTGTTGATCGCCCGCAGCAGGGTGGATTTCCCGGAACCGGAAGGGCCGAGCACAACCACCTTCTCACCGACTCTCACGTCAAGACTGACCCCGTCAAGGGCCTTGAAGCTGCCAAAGTACTTGTTGATATTTTGTATTTGAATAATTGATTCAGCGGCGTTCATAATGACTGAGACGGTGTTCCATGTTGGAAATCAATTTCGAGAGAATCAGGGTAATCAACAGGTAAACCAGGGCAATCATGGTGTAGGTTTCAAAGTAATTGAAACTCTCGGAGGCATACTCCCGCCCGCGGCGCAGGATATCGGAAACCGCCAGGATGGAAACCAGCGAGGTATCCTTGAGCAGGGCGATAAACTCGTTACCCACCGGCGGCAGGATGGTCCGCCAGGCCTGGGGCAGAATCACATAGGCCATGGTCTGGCGCTGGTTAAAGCCCAGGGAAAGTGAGGCCTCGGTCTGGCCGAAATCAATGGATTTGATTCCGGCCCGGAAGACCTCGCCCATGTAGGCCCCGTAGCAGAACGACATGGCGATTACCGCTGCAACAATATCAGGCACCCGGACAAAGCGGCCCAGGGCAAAGTAGATGTAAAACAACTGCACCAGGAGCGGGATGCCGCGGACAACTTCAACATAGAGTGACGCGGCCAGATTGAAAAACCGGTTACTGGAAATCCTCCCGAGCCCGGTTATCAGCCCGATGACCAGGGCCAGGGATATGGAGAGAATGGTCACCTCAAAGGTAACCAGAATGCCGTCGGGAATAAATTGCAGGACCTTGCCGTATGGATCCGGCTTGATCAGCGGCAGGAGAACCAGCAGGCTGATCGTGCCGATAAGAGCGATCCACCAGGCAGACAACAACCCCTTGTCCTTGGGGTCTGGAATTGCCGCCCCATCTCCGATATCAATTTTTTTTTCCAGATCAGCCATATTGTATTTCAGTCTCTCAATCTACAGGCTTCTGCTACCCGGCAGGCCCCCGTGATTCCGGCAGAGATTTGCGGGTCATCAGAAAACAAAAAAGTTCAGACAGCCGATCAGGCTGCCTGAACCAAAGTATACAAAAGGCCCGTTACTGGCCGATCCACTTTTTCTTGAGCTCGGTATCAATGCCCTTGGCCTTAACCGCGGCAATACCCTTATTGAGCAGATCCAGAACCTTGGTATTGCCCTTTTTCACCGCAAAACCATAGTTCTCCACTTTACCGGTCTTGATAACCGCCGCTATCTTCAGGGTATCTTTATATTTCAGCAGGGCATAGTTGGCGGCAACCGGGTCATCGCAGACCACTGCGGAAATACGGCCGACATTGAGATCTTCCATGGCCAGCCCGATCTCATCATACGATTTAGGGATCAGCCCTTTTGCAGATTTAATGGCGAAATAGCCGGTGGTTCCGATCTGTCCGCCGACCTTTTTCCCCTTCAGGTCGGCAAGACTTCTGACCGAGGAATCCTTGTTGACGATCAGCGCCTGACGAACCGTAAAATAAGGGGCACTGAAATCCATCGCCTTTTTTCGTTTCTCGGTAATGGAGACCGACGAGCAGATCGCATCATACTTTCCGGCCGCCAGACCGGCAAAGATTCCATCCCAGGCGGTATTTTTAAACACCGGAGTAAACCCGGCCTCCTTGCCGGCAGCCTTAACAAAGTCGATGGAAAACCCGACAATCTGTTTCTGGCTGTTAACAAACTCCATCGGCGGCCAGGTGGCATCAACGGCAAAGACTATCCTGGTCTCGGCCCAGGCCGAACCACAGAGAATCGACAGGGCGACAAGGGTCAACAGTGTTCTTTTCAACATAACAGTCTCCTGAAAATGAAAATAAAAAGGATCCGAATGCAATGTCATGTACCATCCAATCCCGACCGTGGCAATAAAAACAACCAATCCTTGAAGACATTGGCAGAACAGGAAAAAGGACTGCAGGACCGGGCAAAGGGAGGGCGCTCCATCTTTCCCTTGACGCAATCAACCTGAAACAGGTAGGATAGTTGATAAAATTTTGCCCGCTTCTCTAAACATATATGAGGATCTGCCATGAAAACGCTGACCACCCTGCTGCTCATTACCTTTTTTTCCGCGTCCCTTGTCCTGCTCGGCGGCTGCGGCAAAAAACCGGTTCCACCATATTCCTCGCAAAACGGTGCCGGCTCTTCAACCGGGGTAAACTCCGGAAATGGTGCAGACAGCGGCCAGGGAACCATCACCGAGGAAACCACACCTGGTGAAGAATCTCTGGATTCAGCAGGTCAGACCGGTGAGGCACTGGGTGGATTTTCAGTCAACAGTGATCAGGAAAGCGAGGAGTATAAAAAAACCTATGGCCGTTCTTCCAGTGAAATGCTGCCGATCTACTTTGACTTTGATCAGGCCGGAATCCGTGATGATCAGACTTCCCGGCTGGAACGCAATGCCGAGTACCTGAAAGCAAACCCCAGCCGTAACCTGGTCATTGAAGGAAATTCCGATGAACGCGGTACCAATGAATACAACCTTGCCCTTGGTGAACGAAGGGCCTTGAATGCAAAAAACTATCTGATCGAACTGGGCATTGAAGAGTATCGTATCCGTACCCTCAGTTTTGGTGAAGAACGCCCTCTCTTCACCGGACAGACCGAGTTTGACTGGTCCCAGAACAGAAGGGATGATTTTGTACTTGAGTAACCCCTGAACGTCCCCGCCTCCACCAACTTTTCCATTGCCGGGAACGGTTTCCCCCTGTTCCCGGCCCCTCCTTTCCCCAGCCGAAAAAAACCTGAAAAAAGTTCTTTTTTGGCTTGACACAGTAATAATTATCAACTACTTTTAGAAAAAATAACACTTAACAAGAGATAGCAAATATGCAGAAACTACTCCGCATGACTCATCAACGTGAAGTCATCCTTGACGAGATTAAAAAGAGTACAACCCACCCGACCGCCGACGAGCTTTATGAGCGAATAAAAAAAAAGCTGCCTCGTATCAGTCTGGCAACGGTGTACCGCAACCTTGAAATCATGTCGGAGTCCGGCCTCATCAACAAGCTTGAGATCAGTGGCCGCCAGAAACGATTCGACTGGGACCTGGAGCAGCATGACCATATCTACTGTGTCCAGTGCCATCGGGTCGATAATATCGATCTTGCCGATAAAAAAGACGTCACCCTGCCGCCGGAACAAAACCGTGGCTACATGGTTTCCGGCTGCCGGGTCGAATTTTACGGTATCTGCCCGAAATGCAGTAACGCTTCAATCAAAAAAAAGAAAGGAGAACGAAAAAAGATGGCCTGTAAATCAAAATGCGGATCCAAGGAATTAAGTGAGAAGCAACGTGAAGTTCTTGAAGCCCTGGCAAAATGCAAGGATGCCTGCGGCAGCAAGGATATTGCCGCCGCCACAAGCCTGGAGCCCAAACAGGTAAGCTGCCAGATCACCGCCCTCAAGAAAAAGGGGTTGGTGGAAAGTCCGGTTCGATGCAAATATACGATTACCGGTGACGGTAAAAATGCACTTTCCTGATGGAGGATGGACCAGTGGCGACGTTACAGGGAACCCAGACCCAAAACAACATTTTAACCGCATTTGCCGGTGAATCGCAGGCCCGCAACCGATATTCTTTTTTTGCCAAGGCCGCAAAAAAAGAAGGATTTGTCCAGATTGGAGCCATCTTTGAACGGACGGCTGAGCAGGAACGGGCCCACGCCAAGACCCTGTTTAAACTCCTTGAAGGCGGCGAGGTTGAGGTAACGGCCTCTTTCCCGGCCGGTACCATCGGCACGACCATGGAAAACCTTGAGGCCTCGGCCGCCGGTGAGGAACATGAGTACATGGAAATGTACCCCTCTTTTGCAGCAACGGCAAAGGACGAGGGGTTTCCGGTTATTGCTGCGGTCTTTACCGCCATAGCCAAGGCTGAACAACAACACGCCAGACAGTACCGGGCCTTTATCGACAACCTGAAATCAGGCCGGGTGTTCCGGCGTGATGATGTGGTCGCCTGGTATTGCAGCAAATGCGGCTATGTCCATGAGGGCAATGAGCCTCCTAAAAAATGTCCGGCCTGCGCCCACCCCGGGAGCTATTTTGAACTGCTCGGGGAAAACTGGTGATCCGCAAGGCCTGAACCTCTCTCTGCCGATTCCGGCAGAACTTAAACATCAACAACAAAACGGAGAACAATCCAATGAGTACACTTGTAGCCAGACAGGCACCCGACTTTACGGCAACGGCTGTTATGCCCGACAACTCCATGAAAGAAGACTTCAAGCTGTCCGACTTCCGGGGTAAATATGTAATCCTGTTTTTTTATCCCCTGGATTTTACCTTTGTCTGCCCTTCGGAGATTATTGCCTTTGATAAAAAGCTTGATCAGTTCAAAGCCAAAAACTGTGAAGTTATCGGGGTCTCCATCGACTCGCAGTTTTCACACTGGGCCTGGAAGAATACCCCGGTCAATGAAGGCGGTATCGGTAACATCCAGTACCCCCTGGTTGCCGATCTTGATAAAAAAATCTCCCGTCAATACGGTGTGCTTCTGGATATGGGCGTTGCCCTGCGTGGAACCTTCCTGATTGACAGGGAAGGGCTTGTCCGCCATGCGGTTATCAACGACCTGCCCCTTGGCCGCTCCATTGACGAGGCCCTGCGCATGGTTGATGCCCTGGCCTTCCATGAGGCACACGGCGATGTCTGCCCGGCCAACTGGAAGGAAGGTGAAGATGCCATGACCCCGACAGCCGAGGGCGTTGCAGACTACCTTGCCCACCATAGCGACTGATTGTATACCTTTTCCCAGCGCAAACACCTGCCGGTGTTGCAGGCAAACATCTGCCCGGTACGGCGAGTCCGTCAGATCCTTGCAGAGTTGCAACACCGACGGGTACAATAGCCCATAATAATTTGCCTTTGCAGTGGAAAACACTTGCCAAGATCCCAATTTACTCTTATGAAAAAAATATTGATTGCATACTACAGTCGCAAAGAGCATACGGCGCAGATGGCGAAATATGTTGCCGAAGGAGTGCGGATCGGCGGCTGTGAGGCTGAACTGAGCGCCATATCTTCCCTGAAAGCAGCTGCCGATCTTAAAGGATATGACGGCTATATCTTCGGCTGTCCCACTTACCACAGGGATATGACCGAAAATATGAAGCGCTTTCTCTTTCTGGCCGATGAAGCGGATCTCTCCGGAAAAGCCGGCGGGGCCTTTGGCTCCTCCACGCACTCGGGCGAGGCCCCGGGGTATATCTATGATACCATGAAACATGCCCTGCACATGCAGATGACGGGACTGGGTCCCTTCAAACTCAAAGAAGACGAAATTGAGCATAATTTACGGGCCTGCCAGGATTATGGCCGCTCCATCAGCGAAATGCTGACTGATGGACTGTAACCGGAATTCTGCCGGGCCGCCGCCCGAACCGGTAATAATGCGGCTCCCCCTGGAAGCAGCAACTTTTCAACCTTACTCACTGTAGTTATCCAACAAGGAGAACGATCATGACCAACAAGAACGAAGTGTACAAATGCCCCCTCTGTGGAAATATCGTCGAAGTGCTGCATACTGGTGCCGGTGAGCTGGTCTGTTGCGGCCAGCCCATGGATCTGATGGCGGAAAATACCGTTGATGCCGCCCAGGAAAAACATGTGCCGGTTGTGGAGAAGGTGGACAACGGCTACAAGGTACGTGTCGGCTCTGTGGCCCATCCCATGGAGGAAAAACACTGGATAGAGTGGATTGAACTGGTGGCGGACGGTATAGTCTATCGCCAGGATCTGGCGCCGGGTCAGGCCCCCGAAGCAACCTTTTGCGTTGAGGCCTCCGAAGTCACTGCCCGGGCCTACTGTAATCTGCACGGCCATTGGAAATCCTGATTCATCCCGGCCCCGTCTTAAAAAAAATACAAATAATCCAGGTGGCATATGGCACAACTTGAAGAAATATATCAATGCCAGACCGTAAACTGCGGCTATGTCTATGATCCGGATCGAGGTGACCGGAAAGGGAAGATAAAAAAAGGAACCAGGTTTGCCGACCTTCCCGATGACTGGCGTTGTCCGGTCTGCGGAGCAACAAAAGCAGCCTTTAAACCGCTGGCCGGACCGGGCTCGGTTCGCGACAGTCATGCAAATAACGATGAACAACCCCAATCATCAGGTGGAGGAAGCACCGTGAAAAAATATCGATGTCTTGTCTGTGGATATGAATACGACCCGGCAGCCGGTGATCCGGCCAATGGAGTGGAACCGGGAACCTCATTTGACGACTTACCCGATGACTGGCTCTGCCCGGTCTGCGGAGCTGGAAAGGATGAATTTGAAGAGGCGTAATTCACTCAGCCCCACTCGCCGCCGGCCGGTTGGTGGGGCTTTCTGGTTGTTGGAAGGGGAGTTGACAGGCCGAGTGATAAATTCGTAAATGTTCACCAGCACCCCATATTCGTCCGATCAGACCTCATCACATAGCGGGGCTGTCGGAGTCTCGTTCCTCGCTTACCCGGAGTCTCGCAGGCTCGCTTACCTGAACGAATATGGAGCACTGGTAAACGTGTACAATTTGGATGTAATGCCAGGGGCATGACATCCCGGTGAACGGTTACATAAATTCACCTTTCAACGGACAGAATAGTAGATTAATTCAGGGTAACTATTCAGGTAGGGGCAGAGAACTAGCCCTACCACCACCTGTAACTGTTTAGGAGTGCTCCATATCTGTGCAGTCAGGCCTGTGAACTATAGTGATTCCTATGTGAATCAGGCCTGACCGTGCAGAGAGGTAGATAAGCGCAGACTTCGAGCGCAGACTCCGTGGGGTACTCCT
>DRKH01000132.1 GCA_011051825.1 Desulfobulbus sp. | reverse complement strand
TCATCACGTAGAGCCAGGAGGCATATTCCGCCGGGCCCGCCCCTTGAAAGATCATGGCCGTTACCTTAACGGTGATGCTGATAAGCGGTATAACCACCGGGTAGAACAACAGCGGCAGCAAGGCTTCGTTTCTGTTCGTCCCTGCGGTAATGGCGGAAAACAGGGTACCGGTGGCGGCAAAACCCGTGTTGGCCAGCAAAACCACCAGCACCAGCATGGGCAGCGAATGGAAAAAGCTGTCCCCGTACAGGATAAAAAACAGGGGAATGATTGAAAGCTCGGCCACCAGCATGAAAATAAAATTCACCGCCATTTTGGCCCCGAACAGTGCTTCTCCACTCATCGGGCTCAAGAGCAGGCCATCCATGCAGCTGTTCTCCTTTTCCCGGCTCATGGTCCTGGCCAGCCCGAGAACCGAGGAAAAGGTGATCGCCACCCAGAGTATCCCGGCCCCGGTTTCAGAGGCAACCTCAGTACCCAGCGGTATGGCAAGGTTGAGGATCACCAGGAGCAGGAAACCAAGGAAGACCATGGAGATAACGGCTTCGGGCTTCCTGAACTCGGCATGGAGATCTTTACGGACAAGAATCAAAAATCCGTTCATGCCGCTCGCGCCCCATGGACATGCTCCAGGTACAACCCTTCAAAAGCCGCCGGATCAATGGTGTCCCGGTCCTCCAGATACAACAGACGCCCGCCTGCCAGAATCCCGACTTTGCCGGCCGCAGCAAGACCACGGTCAAGGCTGTGGGTCACCATGATGACGGTACGCGCCCGGGTTCTCAGCTCATCCAGCTGCCTGGTCAGGATGGCTGCGGCATATTGATCAAGACCGCTGAACGGTTCGTCAAGGAGCAAAAGCGAGGGATCGTTGACCAGGGCCCGGGCAATGGACAATCGCTGGCACATCCCGCGGGAAAACCGACTGACCCGGGAATGACGTCTTGGGTAGAGTTCCACTACCCGCAACAGTTCATCGGCCCGCTGTTGGGGGTCTTCCACCTTGTAGAGTGCGCCGTAAAACAAAAGATTTTCCCGGGCGGTCATGTGGCCGTACAGCAGGGACTGGTGTGAGATGACACCCAGCTGCCTTTTAAAGGCCTCCGGTTCCTCCTGTAGATCAAAGCCCTTGATTTCCACCTGGCCGCTGCTGGGTGAGATCAGGGTTGCTATAATCCGTAACAGGGTACTCTTACCGGCTCCATTGGGCCCGAAAAGGCTCAGAAAATCGCCTTGCTGCAGGCTAAGGGACACCTTGTGCAGGGCACGGCGACCCTCATACTCCTTGCAGAGGTTGTTGACGGTTAAAAAATCAGCCATCTCATCCTTGACCTTTTTCCTGGTCAGACTTTTTCAAAATGCTTTCCAGCTCAAGGGTATATGCATCATGCAAGCGAACATATTCATCGTCATCTATTGTGCAGATATCCCAGTCCTTTTCCAGCCTATCCATTTTTTCCCTGATGTCGGCAATACTCAATTCAACCGATTGTCTCTGTCCTTCTGCCGGTAATGATTTCTCAACCTTCACCGGAGATGTTGTCGGCTCTGCGTCTCCAAGCTGTTCAAGATCGCGAATAACTTTTGCCGCTTTTGCACCATAATGCTTGCGCAGATCAGCGTAATCCTGATCATTTATTTTATTGGAGGCATGTTCAAATTCAATGTCCTTCATGGCCCGGAGACAGGACGCCTTTTCCGCCTCCAGGGCTTTTTTGACTGTTCCCGGTTCAACAGCCGCCAGCCATGGCTCTGCCGGGCGCAGCAGAGGTGCCAGACTAAAGGCGGCAAGACATGCGCTGATAAATATAAAAAGGGCTATGGTCATCAGTCGTCCTCCAGTTTTTTGAGCTCATCTTCCACCTGATCTTCCATCTCACGATACAGTTTCTCGGAGTTGGCATCCTCCTCCCGGGTACCGGAACCCGATCTTCCGGCCGCGCCCCATCTCCGGATCAGCAGTCCGGCGAGGACAAGACCGATGAGCAGGGCAACAAAGGGAGCGGCATAGGCCACCAGGTTAAATCCCTTCTGGGGCGGAACCGTGAGGATATCTTCACCGAACTGCTGGACAAAAAAATTGAGTATTGTCTGTTTATCCTCGCCCAGGGCCAGCCTGCGGTCGATTTCCGCCCGCATCCGGTCACCGCCGCTACAGCGGTCGATATTCAAGGCCTCACCCGGGCAGGCGTAGCAGATCAGATTTTTTTCAACTTCACTTCGGGTCAAAGCATGGGCCGTCACGGCAAGAACAAGAAAAAAAAGAAGACCTGTCAAAATTTGAAATGTTTTCATGCCGTCTGCCTCCTGCTTCCGGCCGGAATAATTGCCATGATCCCGCCCAGAACCATAAATACGCCACCGACCCAGCCCCAGACCAGCAGCGGATTAACCGCCGCTTTAATGGTGATCTCATTGTTGTTGCCGATCATCGGCATGGTCAGGTACAGATCTTCTTTGGGGGATATTCGCAGGCTGACCTCGGTGGTCGGCTGTCTGGCATTGATATAGTAACGGCGCTCAGTGGTGATATCACCGGCGGGTTTCCCGTTTTTCGTCACCCCCAGGGTCGCGGCATACACAGTTCGATTCCGGTCCTGATAACTTTTGAAGTCATTGTACTGCAACCTGTAGGCACCGATCTCCATGGACTGGCCCCGCTGCAGGGTCACCTCTTTTTCCAGTTTAAAGGCAGTGGCGCCGGTAATACCGACCACCATCAGGACGATACCGAAATGGACGATATAGCCGCCGTAGCGCCGCCGCAGTTTCCAGACCACTTTGGGAAAGGCGAGCAGCAACCCTTCGCCGGTCAGCTTCTTTCTGGCCCTGGCTCCGCCGATAAATTCAAGCAGAATGGTGGCCGACACAAAAAGGGACAGGGTAAAGGCGAGCAGAGGGTAGAGTTCACGAATGCCGAAGATAAACAACAGAATGCCGCCGCTCAATGCCAGGCCAAAGGGGAGCAGGAAGTTCTGCTTGAGGTTATCCACGGATGCCTTGCGCCAGCTGATCAACGGACAAAGCCCGGTGATTGCCAGCAGGAGCAGGAAGAGCGGGGTGTTGACCATATTGAAAAACGGCTCGCCCACGGTCAGTTTTTTACCGGTCACCATCTCCGAGATCAGCGGGAACATGGTGCCGAAAAGGGTGGAAAAGGCTATGGCCAGCAGGATAACGTTGTTGAAAAGAAAGGTGGACTCTCTGGAGAGCAGGGATTCCAGAGAGTGTTTTGTTTTCAAATCGCCGTAACTCTCGGCTATTAAAAGAAAACTGCCCAGGGCCGCTACAATCATAAAGACAAGGAAAAAACCGCCCAGACCGGTGGCGCCGAAATCATGGACCGACTGCAGGATCCCGGACCGGACCAGGTAGGTCCCGAAAATACAGCTCAGAAAGGTCAGGACAATGAGCGACATGTTCCAGACCTTCATGATATTTCTTCGTTCCTGGATAATGGAGGTATGAATAAACGCCGTCGACACCAGCCAGGGAATAAAAGAGGCGTTCTCGACCGGATCCCAGGCCCAGAACCCGCCCCAGCCGAGTTCCACATAAGCCCATTGGCCGCCGAGAATGATGCCGATGGTCAGAAAGATCCAGGACAGAATATTCCAGCGCCTGGTTTTTTTCAGCCAGTCGGGATCAAGCCGACCGGAGATCAGGGCCGCAAGGGCGTAGGCAAAGGGAATGGTAAAGCCGATATAGCCCAGAAACAGGGTTGGTGGATGGAAAATCATGCCCGGGTTCTGGAGCATGGGATTGAGCCCCTTGCCGTCTTGGGGCATGAACGGGAGCAGTTCAAAGGGTGAGGATACGGTTATCAGCAGGAGGAAGAAAAAACTGACGATCCCGGCCAGGATAAGATAGATATACGGGGTGTTTTTCCTGGTTGTTTCCCTGCGGGTATTCCATGCGACCAGGGCAATATAGAGGCTCAGGACCCAGGCCCAGAATAACAGAGAGCCCTTCTGCCCGGCCCAGAACGAGGTCGCCTTATAGAACAGCGGCAAGGC
Organism: Desulfobulbus sp.; assembly: GCA_011051825.1. GTDB lineage: Bacteria > Desulfobacterota > Desulfobulbia > Desulfobulbales > Desulfobulbaceae > DRLX01. The sequence continues at coordinate 885 of DRKH01000132.1, read as the reverse complement.
CCGATCCGAGTAGGAGGCCACATATTCCACCTGGAAATTGTCGGTCATAAACAGCCGGGACAGGGCAAAAGCGGCCATGGTCGCAAAAGCCGCAACCGCGAAAAGAGCACGCCGTCCGGCCTCGATGAAGCGCAGATCGTTACGCATCAGCCCGATCAGCAGAAGAACCATTGCCGCCAGAGCCGTTATAAATGCCGCCGACTGCGACAGGTTGCCCAGTGTTACCATGTTCACTCCTTCTCCTGTTCGGTTTCGCCTTCATATTTCGAAGGGCATTTGGCCAGAAGGGTCTGGGCATAAAATGTGTTTTTCGGCTCGTCATACCGACCCTCCAGAATAACTTCGACATCTTCCTTGAAGGCATCCGGCTTCACACCGTTATAGACCACCTTCATGACCTTGCCGCTCTCTTCCATGTCACGCACGGAAAAGGTGAGTTTCAGTTCCTTCTGATCATATAGAATAGTTCCGTCCTCCACCTCGCCGCTGACTCGGACACCGCGTTTTTCCGCTAACGCACCATCGGTCAGAACTTCGGCAACCGTGCGGTAATAGACCCCGGTATCCGAGATACCCTTCATGATAAGGAAACCGATCCCGGCCAGGATAAGTACAAGGGCCAGGGCGGTTTTTTTTGAACTTTTTTTCATTGAACCTCGTCTGTTATCAGGGGCCTTATGATAAAACATCCCCAGCCGTCAGACCAAAACGACGGTCGGGGATGTGAAAAAAGGGAAAAAAGATGCGATCAAAAGGCATTGACCACATTGCATCCTGATAGCAAGCGCTATGCCATGGATAAGGATGCAGAAATCAGGGGAGAGGATGACTTAAAGAACAATCGGAAAAACAGCAGAATAGCAGATCACAATGTTTTTTTTAGAG
>DRKH01000131.1 GCA_011051825.1 Desulfobulbus sp. | reverse complement strand
TGGATAATATTTTCAGTAAATAGACAAACACTGCTTTTTTAGATTCGTTCTTATTTTTTGCATACTTAACTTCAATGTTTGCGAATATTAAAATTATTCCAACTATAAAACCTATTGCCAGTTTAATTAAAAACTCTGTAGCCATAATTTAACTCAATTTTTATGAGGTCATTCCCAGTATTAAACTCGCTTATGCTGGTTCGCAAGTAAAAAGCAAGCAGAGTAAAAAAGGTCAAAGTAAAATTAAATCTTTTCTCTTCCCCATCCTAACAGTCGGCCTCTTTTTTTCGATCTCAAACGCCTTCCGGTCATCGCTTCAAGTTCTTTCTTAAAGCGATCATTCCCCACTGCCATTCCTTTATGGGTATTTTCCCTGATCTCTTTCAGCAGTTCTCCAGACAGCCTGAGTTGCTGACCGGTTTTCCATACAGGAAAATTGAAATTAAAGGAATGATACCAGCAGGGTATAATTAATCAATCACCTTTTTCATCTTGATGAAATGTCCTGCGCCGCAAAGATTTCAAGCAATCGGTCGGAACAGGTCCGCACACCTCTGCTGCCCGGAACCTGTACTCAGGCCGGTGTATCTTCGCTCCGAACCTTGCACACCGTCCGCTCAGCCCCGCAAAAAGGCAGGATAACGTCCCTCTTCTCTTCCAGGATTATCCCGGCGTCCGGGTTGTCGATTTCAAACTGCAGGGCCTGTTCGCGGCCAAGCATGAGCAGGGCCCGGGCGCCGCTGGCAAGAAACGGGGCTACCATGGGCAGAAAGACCGAGGGCTCGGCCACGGCCCGGCTGGTCACAAAATCTATATTTCTGGTGTACAACTCGGGAACCGACTCAAGCCGCTGCCCGACAACCTCGACATTGGCAAGAGCCAGGGTCCGGATGACATGACGCAGAAAGGAGACTCTTTTTGAGCGGGGCTCGACCAGAATGACCTGCAGATCCGGCAGGGCCACGGCCAGGACCAGACCGGGAAAACCGGCCCCGGTTCCGACATCAAGCAAGATTTGCTGTGCCCCGGAGCTTTCGAAAAAGGGGAGCAGGGTCAGGGAATCAAGGAAATGTTTTTCTATTACATCGGCCGGAGAGGTATTGCGGGCGACGAGATTGATCCGCCGGTTCCATTTCTGAAGTTCCCCGGCATAGACGAGCAGTTGCTCTACCACCGGTTCATCGACAGAGAGCCCCAGTTGTTTGAGCCCTGAGCGCAACAGCTGCCCGGGGTTTCGCCCGCTCGTATCTTTCACCTATTCTTCTCTGTGTTCAACCCGGACCGCTACCGAATTACCGTGGGCGGTCAAGCCCTCCAGGGCAGCCAGACGCCGGATATGGTCGGCATCATCGAGCAGGGCCTGTCTGGAGTAGGAGATAATCGAGCTTTTCTTTAAAAAAGTCTCCACCCCAAGGGCCGAGGCAATCCGGGCCGTGCCCATGGTCGGCAGCACATGGTTGGGACCGGCCACATAGTCACCGGCCGCCTCCGGGGTGTAGGAGCCAAGAAAAATCGCCCCGGCATGACGTATCTTCGGCAGCCACTGCCACGGTTCTTCCACCTGCAGTTCCAGGTGCTCAATGGCGATCTGGTTGGCCATATCAACCGCCTCATCAAGTGTCTCGACCAGCAGAATCGCACCGCGCTCGGTAAGGGCGGTACGGGCAATTTCTTTGCGGGAAAGGAGTTCCAGCTGTCTCTCCAGCTCAAGGGTGGTCTGGTCGGCCACGGTTCTGCTGGTGGTGATGAGCAGGGCAAGGGCCTGGGGGTCATGCTCGGCCTGAGCCAGCATGTCTGCGGCAATAAAGGCCGGGGTTGCGGTTGCATCGGCCACGATCAGGACTTCGCTGGGACCGGCCAGCATATCGATCCGCACCCGGCCCATGACCTGCTGTTTGGCTTCGGCGACAAACTGGTTGCCGGGCCCGACAATTACATCCACCGCCGGGATGGTCTCGGTCCCGAACGCGAGCGCTGCAACAGCCCAGGCGGAACCGGCCTTATAGACCTCCTCAACCCCGACCTCACGGGCAGCCATGAGCAGGGCCGGGCTGATTTTACCCTCCCGGTTGGGTGGCGTCACCATCACCCGTCTGCGGACCCCGGCAATAACGGCCGGAATCCCGTTCATCAGGACCGAGGAGACCAGCGGCGTGGAACCGCCCTGCCCGCCCGGGACATAGAGACCGGCCGAATCAACCGGCCGCACCAGACGCCCGGTCACGGTGCCGTCTTCACGGGTGGTGATCCAGGAATCCTCCATCTCCCGCTCATGAAACCCGCGGATGCGCCCGGCGGCAAAATGCAGGGTCTGCATAAACTCCCCGTCAACCAGCTTCTCAGCCTCAACAAACTCCTCTTCGGTGACCCGCATGGACGCGACATCCATATCCGGGGCATCAAACTTACGGGTATATTCAACAACCGCCCGGTCGCCCTCGGCTTTAACCCGACGGAGGATTTCCGTCACCACATCGCGACAGTCTCGCTCATCTCCACTGAACCGGTCGCGTAACTTACTGAGCAGTTCCCGGCCCGCAGGCCCGCCGCTCTCTTCAAAACGTATATTCATATTGCACCATTACACCAATGATCCTGTTGTTTTCCTGTTCTTTTTCACAGGACTGTTTACGTAGCACGGAGCCTTGCTCTTGTCAACGGGAATGCGGTTGTGTACAATTATGGATTCAAAGAATCCTTCCAGAGGAAAAAACCATGAAAAAAACCGTATTACTCCTCCTGTTTGTACTGTTGTCCACCCCTGTTGCGGGCTGGAGCGCCCTGACCTCGGGCTGTCATTGCTTTCGGAATCGAACCTATGATCCGGCCGACAGATACAGCGCCGATGATTACCTGCTGACGACGACCTACAATTCCCTCATCGCAGCCGCCTTTGACATCTCCAAGCGACAGATTGTCATGAAAAAGATGAAAGGCGGCATCAACGGCGATGATCTGCTCATCGGCCTCTATGTCTCGGCCAGGACTTCAACCCCGCTCGACATCCTCCTCTCGATCCGCGACAACGGCGGTTCCTGGCAGAACATTCTCCAGGCCCCGAACCTGAAAGAAAAAGGGACGGCCGATCCTGTTCTCTCCGCCGTCCGCAGTGGAGCGAAAATCGAAAGAATTACCCGAATGATCACCGACAATATGCTCTGCTCAAAATATAACTGCAACAGGCAGCGTCTTGACGATCTTAAAAAATACAATCTCTCCGACAAAGAAACAGGCCTGGTTTTTGCTTTACATAAACAGACCGGAGCATCTCTGGAAAAACTCATAGACATGTATCAGCAACAGAAAATGAGCTGGAGTGAAATAGCCCATCATTTCAAGCTGACTCCGGCGGAAGTCGGGAAAAATATCCTAGGGGACAATGGGTAATCCCGGTCCACATGAATGGGCACAGAACCGACAATATAGAGGAAAAAATTCTGGACCGGGGCACCGCTGCACCGCCTGGCAACGACTCCGGAAAAGGCCGACCGCGCCCGGCAATTTGCAACCTGGGTAAAGAATGAGATGTTAACCGGCGGGACCTATCCCAACATTCGCGTCTTCGACTAT
>DRKH01000130.1 GCA_011051825.1 Desulfobulbus sp. | reverse complement strand
ACAGAATTTGTAACCATATGTTTTCAGCTACCTTAAACCTGTAAGTGATCAGGGGTGCCGTAGATTCGTGCAGGCGCGACTGGCCGCAGGTAGCGGAGCGAAGCGGAGACTCCGATAGCCCCTCTATGCGAGCAGTCGCGACCGTGCGAAGAGGTAAGCGAGCCTGCGAGACTCCGGGTAAGCGAGCCTGCGAGACGCCGTGCGGTGCCCCTGATCACTTACTGTTTTCTGATTACGTACAAAGCTCAGCTTTTCACAACTCAGGGATAACATCGCTTGTTCTTCCGGATTGCAGGGCCCTGTAAATTCATCATTAATGCACTGGGTTCGTAATGCCCTCCGGTATTCAGCGATGGTATCCCTTGCATTCGGCTGAGGATTGTGGGTAATCAGATACTGTTTTGCGGCATGCCGTTACCGCCAAGACCTGTTTGCACGTCTTGATTATGAGCAAAAATTCTGCACAATATTATAACGTTCGTCACAATCCCTAAGCCCCGCAAGATTGCCGGTTCGGCCGTTTTTCCCTTACCTTGGCGATCGCTCTGGAACCCTCTGCACGGGGATGCCCCCCCACACACACCGGAATAACCCGGGCCGGTTGCTATCACTGAACAGTTCAACGCCCTGATTGTTTTTTCGGCAACACGGAATATTCCTCGCATCCCGACTGCATAGTGCAGACTCTTTCCATCCTCCTGTTCTGATTCTCTTATTTTTCCTCCTTCGGGATTCCTGCGCAAATTTTATTTCAAAAATTCAAATTTGTTTGACAAAACAAGCAACTGGAACGTATAACCAAATTAACATAAATAGTGACGGCGGCAAGAAACAGTGCCACCCGGTGCCACTTCTCCCCCTGTACCTGTGACCCGACGGCTCAGCCCCCTGTGTGATAAACGAATATATCGTAGAAAACCACCGTCTTTGCGGCTGGGTGGAAAACCTCCTTTTGATCTAATACGGCGTTAAATATAACCCTGTGAAAATATGGAGCAACGAATGAACCGAGAAATCAAACTTGCCGAGGACGACCTGATTGTCAGTAAAACTGATCTCAAAGGAACGATTACCTATTGCAACAGGACTTTCATGCGGATCAGCGGCTATAGTTCCCCGGAACTTCTGGGGCAGCCACATAACATCGTCCGCCACCCGGATACACCAAGGGGAATGTTTAAATTACTCTGGGATACAATCCAGCAGGGCCGGGAATATCATGGATTTGTAAAAAACATGAACCGTGACAACGATATCTACTGGTGCTTTTGTACTGTAATGCCCAACTATACGGCAACGCAGGAACTTCATGGATACTTCTCCGTCCAGCGACAGGCCCGCCCCGAAGCGCTCGATTCGATGAAAGAAATTTATCGGCAGATGATCACAATAGAACAAAGAAACAATTCAGCCGGCGCCCCGGCAGCATCTTTGCAATGGCTCACGGAATACCTTGCCGACCGGCAGGTTGAATATGACCCTTTTATCATACACCTGCAGAAAGGAGAGCAGTAATGATCGAAAGAAATGAACAACAATCAACAGGAATCAGCAGCAAGACTCCATTTTTCAATACCAAATTGCTTATCGCCTGCTGGGGTTTTCCTCTGTCAATTCTTCTTATCGTCATCAGCACCTTTCTTTTTCACAAATTTAACTGCAGTTGGTCGATGTTGTTATTTCCGGTGGTTGCCGCCGCCTTTGCCCGCTATGCCTGGCAGGAGGCAAAACAACCTTTTTGCATGCTGGAAGAACTCACCTCTGTCCTGCAAAAATGCCGACAGGGAGAACTGCACCACAGGATTACCAACACCAGACGACTGGGAGAACTGGGAAAACTTGCCTGGGAATTAAATGACCTGCTGGACATGATTGAGTGTCAACTCAATGAACTCAACAGTTGTTTTTCCATGGCTGCCCAGGGAAAATTTTATCGAAAGGCAAATACGCAGTCCATGCCGGGAAAATTCGGCCACTCTCTTCAGGAAGCAAATACAATCATCCGGATAATTGAAGAAAATTATGGGTATCTGTCCAGAAATTCCCTTTTTTCCAGCCTCCATGAACTCAACACCAATAATCTTCTCAATAATCTTAAGGCCACCCAGAGTGATTTTGTCCGAATCAGTGAGGAAATGGACGTTGTAGAGCAGATCGCAGTCGACAACCAGGCAGCGGCGGAAAAGAGTCAGGACCGGGTTGATACTATATCCACCTCTCTCACCGACATTTCCGCCAAGGTAGAAAATGTGACCGACTCCATCAATGAACTGGACAAGGAATCCAGGACAATTACTGCCGCACTTGATATTATATCTGAAATCACCGACCAGACCAATCTGCTGGCGCTCAATGCAACCATTGAAGCTGCCCGGGCCGGAGAGCACGGCCGAGGCTTTGCCGTGGTGGCAACTGAAGTCCAGGCCCTGGCAGACCGTACCAAACAGGCCACCGGCAAGATAGGCGTTATGCTTGGCCGATTCCGACGGCAGGTCGACGATATGACCGATGAGGCACAAAGTACCCGTGAGCTGACCTCGGGAGTAGAGAAAATGGTTGCCGATTTCCGGGGAAGTTTTTCCGCCTTTGCCGACTCGGCCCGGACAACCATTGACCGCATTGCCTATACCAAAAATCGTTCTTTTGGTGCCTTGGTCAAGGTTGACCACATTATTTTCAAACAAAACGGATACATCGCCCTTGGAAAGGAAGGGGATGGTGGAGAGGCCTCCAACGCAGTTCTGGTAACCGATACCCAGTGTCGTCTGGGCAAATGGTATCATCAGGGCTATGGCAAGGAGCACTTCAGCAGTACCAAAGCCTATGTCGAGCTGCATTCACCGCATCAACAGGTGCACGCCGAGGTGCAGGCATCACTCAAGGCCGCCTCCGGGGACTGGGAAAAGGATGAGGAACTGCGGGAAGAAATCCTCTACCATATAAAGGAATCGGAAAAAGCCAGCAACGAGGTTATGCATCTGGTCGATGCAATGATCGAGGAACAACATCAGCAAGCGGCCTAGATGCGACCGATCTTTTCAGCGCTGTATTGCGGGCTTTCTCGTCATTGCGCCAGGTCCGAACCACCCATGGCCGTCCAAGGGTGGGTTCACCCTTCAATGCCCATCCCGGTTTGACAATCGTTCTGCCTGCCCTTATATTTTTATTAAGAAAAATACTTTTTTCCTAAGAAAAAGATTCCTTCACTTGTAACCGTTCACCGGGATGTCATGCCGCTGGCATTACATCCAAATTGTAAACGTTTACCAGTGCTCCATATTCGTTCAGGTAAGCGCAGACTTCGAGCGTAGACTCCGTGGGGTGCTGGTGAACGTTTATTTACCCTCACTTCACTTCAGTGCCTCACAGACGCCCCATTTCTTTCCGGGGCACCTTGATGAAAGTCAGGACCCCTTCCGGCGCTGTCAACACGAATGCAGGAGGATGCTATGACCGAGCAAGTGTGTTACCCCCAGGTAAAAAATATCGGTCTGCGGGGCATCCCGGTGGCCGACACCAGGATCAGTGTTGTTGACGGCGTGCAGGGAGAGCTGCAGTATCGCGGGTTTTCCATTGAGGATCTGGCCGGACAGGCCACCTTTGAGGAGGTGGTCTACCTGTTGTTCTATGGGAAACTGCCGTCCGGTTCCCAGCTTGATTTTTTTTCCAACCAACTCCGGGCAGCCCGTGCCCTGGCCCCGGAAATCCTGGAAATCCTTGCCGGACGTCCGGTTACAGCGGGCCCCATGGACGTACTTCAGGGTACGGTTCCCCTGCTGGCCGACTGGGATCCGGACCTGGGAGATGCCTCCAGGGAATCATTTCAGCGACAGGCCCTGCGTCTGACCGCACAACTGGCCACCGTACTGGCCGCCTGGCACCGTATCCGCAAGGGCCTCAAGCCTGTTTCCCCACGGGATGACTTGGGCCATGCTGCCAATTTTCTCTATATGCTCAGCGGCAAAGAGCCCTCCGAACACATGGCCCGTACCCTGGATATCTGTCTGGTGCTCCATGCCGATCATACCTTCAATGCCTCAACCTTTACCGCCCGTCAGGTGGCCAGTTCCAGAGCACATATGTATGCCTCCGTAGCGGCGGCCATCGGCGCGCTTTCCGGCGAACTGCATGGCGGGGCCAACACCAGGGTCATGGAAATGATTATGGAGATCGGCAGCGTCGACAAGGTGGCGGAATATATCAAAGCACGGCTTGATGCCGGTGAACGGATCATGGGAATGGGCCATGCGGTGTACAAAACCATTGATCCCCGGGCCCCGATCCTGCTGGAGATGAGTCGGGAACTGTGCAGTCAGACAGGAGACCAGCGCCTGCTTGAAATCACCGAAGAAGTGTGCAGGGTAACCCAGGCGGAATTCAGGACCCGAAAGGATATGGATATTTTTCCAAATGTAGACTTCTACTCCGGAATAACCTATTCGCTGATGGGTATAGAGCCGGACCTCTTCACCCCCATGTTTGCCATCAGCCGGGTTGCCGGCTGGTGCGCCCATGTGATTGAAGAACGGTTTGCCGAGGCCCAGGAAAAACCGGCCCTCTACCGTCCCAAGGCCGAGTACATTGGAGAGTATTGCGGTGACAGAGGCTGTACCTTTACGCCTCTGGAAGAACGAGGGTAAAAAAAAACCGATCAGGCAACCCGGAACTCCCATCTGAAAACCTGATTACGTACAAAGCTCAGCTTTTCACAAATCAGGGATAACATCGCTTGTTCATCCGGATTGCAGAACCCAGCAAATTCATCACAAATTCAAGGGGTTCGCAATAACCTTGGTATTCAGCGATGGTATCCCCTGTATCAGGCTGAGGATTGCAGGTAATCAGCTCTGAAAAAGACCTCTCACCCACGAGGGCTCCCTGCAGATTTTTTTAACAGAGAGCCTGGATACCGTGTCTTGATCCCAGAGAATAATCATTAGAAAAAAATTACCTGCAACAAAACAGGAAAGCCGTTGACTTTTAAACCATCGGCCTGTACTGATTCAACAACTTTTTAGTATTGGTTACGTACAAAACTCAGCTTTTCATAAATCAGAGATACCATCGTTTGTTCAGTGGAGTAAAGTGCCCAAAGAATTCATCATAATTCGTTGGATCCGTAAAGCCTTTCAAGGTGCCCTCAAATCTTCAGTGACGATGTCCTTTGCTTTCGGCCGGGGCGAGTAGGTAGTCAAATTGTAAATCAACAAACACATTCCTCTTTTATTCATATCTTTTCATGATAAAACGCATCATTCTGACGATTCTTGGCCTGCTGTTGGTCATTGGAGTTGTTGCCGGAGTTAAGGTGTTACAGATCAGACAGATGATCGCGGCCGGCAAGCATCGGACACCGCCGCCGGCAATTGTCACCACTGCAAAGGTACAGGCCCAAACCTGGCAGACCAGCCTGACCACGGTCGGTTCACTTTCCGCAGTCCAGGGGGTGACCATAGCGGCTGAACTTCCGGGCAAGGTCGTAGAAATAGCCTTTACGGCCGGCACAACCGTACAAAAAGGGGCGCTGCTGGTTCGATTTGACACCGCATCCGAACGGGCCCAGCTCAGTTCGGCTGAAACTGCGGTCGCCCTGGCCAAAATAAACCTCGACCGGGCTCGCGATCTGGTCGCCAAAAAGAGCATGTCCCGCTCCGGTCAGGATACGGCCGAGGCTAAGTATAAGGAGGCGCTGGCCAAAGCTGATGAGATCCGTACCATTATAGAGAAAAAAACAATCCGCGCCCCTTTCTCCGGTCGGCTGGGTATTCGTCAGGTCAATCTTGGTCAGATCCTCAGTTCAGGCGATCCCGTTGTCGAACTGCAGACATTGGACCCGATTTTTGTTGACTTCTCCCTGCCGCAGCAGGACGTGGTTCTAGTTAAACAGGGTTTTGCGGTCCAGGTCACAACCGATATGCTGCCCGGAGAAATCCTGACCGGCACAATTACCGCCATGAATCCAGGAGTGGACCCGGCCACCCGTAATATAAAAATTCAGGCAACAGTGCGTAATGAAGATAAAAAACTCAGGCCCGGCATGTTCGTTAAGGTAGCGGTCCTGCTGCCGGTACAAAACAGGGTTCTGATCGTCCCGGCCACGGCAGTACTCTACGCGCCATATGGAGATTCAATATTTGTGGTTGACGAAAAAACAGATGAAAAAACAGGCAAGCCCGGCCGTGTTCTGCGCAAACAGGTTATTCGGACCGGGGTAACCCGAGGGGACTTCGTCACGGTGACCACCGGCCTGAAAGAAGGAGAAACCGTTGTCACGACCGGAGTTTTCAAATTCCGCAACGGCCAGCAGGCCATAGTCGACAATACGCTGGCCCCGGAGTTCAAGCTGAAACCTGAACTCGACAACAGATAATCTCCGGCCATGCAATTTACTGATCTGTTTATCCGTCGGCCGGTCCTGGCCCTGGTCGTCAGCTTTATCATCATCATTGCCGGCCTCCAGGCGATCGGTTCCCTGAACGTACGCCAGTATCCGCGCAGCGAGAATGCCACGGTTTCCGTGACCACGGTCTACGTCGGTGCCAGTGCCGATCTTGTCCGCGGCTTCATAACCACTCCCCTGGAACGGGCCATTGCCGCAGCCGACGGCATTGATTATATCCAGTCTCAGAGTTCCCTTGGCCTCTCGACCATCAATGTCCGCCTCAAACTCAATTATGACGCGATCAAGGCGCTCTCTGAAATAAGTTCCAAAGTTGATCAGGTCCGTCGGGACCTGCCGCCCGAGGCCGAGGTCCCGACCATCAATATTGAATCGGCGGATTCCAAGTTTGCCTCAGCCTACCTCAGTTTTACCTCCGATATTTTACAGCAGAACGAGATCACAGACTACCTGGTCCGGGTTGTCCAGCCGCGCCTGTCTGCACTGGAAGGCGTGCAGCGGGCCGACATTCTTGGGGCCCGCACCTTTGCCATGCGCATCTGGCTTGACCCCAATCGAATGGCTGCCCTCAATATCAGCCCGGCTCAGGTCCGACATGCCTTGGCGGCAAACAATTACCTGGCTGCCCTGGGCAAGACCAAAGGCGGCTTTATTCAGGTCAACCTGACCGCCGACACCAACCTGCACAGTGTCAAAGAGTTCCAGAAGCTGGTGTTACGCAGACAGAGAGGCGCCATTGTCCGGCTTGAGGACGTGGCCAAAATTGTGCTCGGGGCGGAGGATTACGACACCGAGGTTCGTTTTTCCGGGAAAACCGCTGTGTTCATGGGTATCTGGCCCCTGCCCAATGCAAACTCCATTGATGTGATCAGTCGGGTCCGCACCGAGATGAAAAGCATCAAGAAAGGGCTGCCCTCGGGTATGGAAGGCAGAATTGCCTACGACGGCACAAGCTATATCAACAATGCCATTCACGAGGTTCTTAAAACACTGGGGGATACCCTGATTATCGTGGTGGTGGTTATCTTTCTCTTCCTCGGCTCCATGCGATCGGTCTTTATACCGGTTGTTGCCATCCCCATGTCGCTTATCGGCGCAGTTTTCCTGATGCAGATTTTCGGGTTTACCATCAATCTGTTGACCCTGCTGGCTATTGTCCTTTCGGTGGGATTGGTGGTGGATGACGCCATTGTGGTGGTCGAAAATGTAGAACGCCATATCAGCCTGGGTGAAAAACCGTTTAACGCCGCTCTGCTGGGTGCCCGCGAGCTGGTCGGCCCCATCGTCGCCATGACCATTACCCTGATCGCGGTCTATGTACCCATCGGCCTGCAGGGCGGACTCACCGGTGCCCTGTTTCGGGAGTTTGCCCTGACCCTTGCCGGTGCGGTCACCATTTCCGGTATTGTCGCCCTGACCCTGTCGCCGATGATGTCGGCAAAACTCCTGAAGCCCGGAATTGAAGAGCATGGCCTTGCCGGTAGAATTGCCCGTGGTTTTAAACGAATCAAAAACAGCTACGGCCGCCTGCTCGATAAAACCCTGAATACCAGGCCGGCGGTGTACATGGTCTGGATAGTGTTGAGTCTGCTGACCGTTCCCATGTTCCGGATGTCGGCCCGGGAACTCGCACCCACCGAAGACCAGGGCGTCATTTTCGGTATTCTTGATGCCTCGGCAAACTCGACCATTGACCAGACCAGCCGCTATGCCGCCGCCGCCAACAAGGTATTTCTCGGTATCCCCGAGACCGAATTCACCTTCCAGATCACCTTTCCGACCGCTGGGTTCGGCGGCATGGTCACTAAGCCCTGGGATAAACGCAAACGGACAATTTTTCAGATTCTTCCTGAAGTTCAGCGCAGGCTTTACTCCATTCCCGGCATCCGGATGTTCCCGGTCCTCCCCCCGGCCCTGCCCGGCGGCGGACAATTTCCAGTCGAGTTTATCCTGGCCTCAACTGCCGGCGAAGAGCAACTGCTTGATTTTGCCCGCCAAATCCAACGTAAGGCCATGCAAAGCGGCATGTTTGCCTTTCCACCGATTATTGACGTCAAGATCGACCAGCCCCAGGCCGAGTTTGTTATTGACCGGGACAAGGTTGCCGATCTGGGCTTGAATCTGCAGCAGGTCGGTGCGGATATCGGCTCGCTGCTGGGCGGAAACTATGTCAACAGGTTTGATATTGACGGTCGCAGCTACAAGGTCATCCCCCAGATCCGGCGGATGGACCGGCTCAATCCGTCCCAGTTGAAAAATATCCATGTCAGCGGACCGGATGGAACCCTGATCCCTCTCAGCACCGTGGCCACCCTTCGCAACACCACAGTCCCCAGATCCTTAAATCGTTTTCAGCAGCTGAATGCGGTCAAGATCAGCGGGGTTGCGGTCCGACCGCTCGATGATGCACTGCGCCTGCTTGAAGACGAAGCCGCAAAAATCCTGCCCAAAGGATATGTAATCGATTACACGGGTGAATCACGCCAGCTACGGGTCGAAGGCAACCAGTTTCTGCCGACCTTTGGTCTGGCCCTCATCCTCATCTTTCTGGTTCTTGCCGCTCAGTTTAACAGCTTCCGGGATCCTTTCGTCATTTTAGCCGGATCCGTGCCGCTGGCCATGTTCGGCGCCCTTATTTTTACCTTTCTAAAAATACCGGACCCCCATGTTCCGTTCTGGACCCATGGCTGGACAACGACCATGAACATTTACTCCCAGGTCGGTCTGGTGACTCTGGTCGGCTTAATCTCAAAAAACGGCATCCTGGTGGTGGAGTTTGCCAATAAGCTTCAACTGAAGGGACTTGATAAACGGTCGGCAGTCAAAGAGGCCGCCATGACCAGACTGCGGCCGATCCTGATGACCAGTACGGCTACGGTTGCCGGCCATTTTCCATTGACGCTGGTAACCGGAGCCGGAGCCGCGGCCCGAAACTCCATCGGCCTTGTTCTGGTCGGCGGCATGACCATCGGCACAATTCTGACCCTTTTTGTTATCCCGTCGATTTACATGCTGGTGGCCCGAGATCATAGCCGGGAGGTGAAGCCGGTAACCGACAGCTGATGGCTGATGGCTGATGGCAACAAAATACGGAAAGTCCGACCCTCCGGACGAAAAAACGGCCCTTTCCATCGCCCACCGGGGTGGGCGCCTATGCCCAAAATGTCTGAACAATTCCGCAGTTGTTCTCGCCGCAGGCGGTAACTTTAAACTCGGAACTCGAAACCCGGAACTCAGAACTCGACACTCGGAACTCGGAACTCAGAACTCTCTATTTTCGGATAAACCATCATGCCCTGCGGCTACAACCAACAATGAAAATAGAAGAAATCAGGAGTCCGGCCCTCCGGACGAAAAAAAACGGCCCTTTCCATCGCCCACCGGGGTGGGCGACTACGCCCAAAATGTCTGAACAATTCCGCAGTTGTTCTCGCCGCAGGCGGTAACTTTAAACTCGGAACTCGAAACCCGGAACTCAGAAGGCATAGGTGAATTTCGCCCAGATATTGTATCCTTCGGTCTTGTTCTTCGCTCCCATCTCCCACTGGTTCCGCAGGGAGAAAAACATATTCTTGTAATTATACCATACACCTGGTCCGACAGCGAAAACCTGGCTCCGATACCCCTCGTCGGCTTTGAGTAGTTCCTGGACCGGCGCGGGAATGGAATCATTCAGGTCATAGGAATCATCGGTGGTCTGGGTGTAATAGTAGCCGTTGACACCCAGGCGAAAGGCCTTGGTGAAGGCGTAGGATACCGAATAATCGAAATGAAAATCCTGGCCCGGATCCCGGTCAACCTCAAAGCCGTATACGGTGGCGGAATCATCCTCGGTGGTGTTGAAGTCATACATGAACTTTGCCGAGAACTCCCAGTTGTCCAGCATATACGTCACTGCGACCACCGGCTCAAAAGTCCAGAAGTTCTGTCCGACCGAGGCCAGATTACCGTCATCCTGACCGGTGGGGATATAGAGATCGACCAGGGAGGCAGCTATGTGCAGTTTTCCCTGCTGCAGATGCCAGGCAAGAATAAACGGGCTGTAGATGACATAGGGTATACTGGTATCATCATACGAATCCTTGGACTCCGGGCCGACCGGGGCCTTGAAGTTCAGATCAACACCTATTACCGGTACAAAAATATGCTGGCCGTAATCGGCGCCGAGAATTTTTGTATTACTGATCCAGACCCCGCGAAATACATTGGCCACGACCGACACGTCGTCAAAGGCGGCAACATCGTCACCGTTATCATCCTTCATGGTATCAGCGCTGTAGTAATACAGATAATCAATGAAATAAACACCCGGCGGCGGTATGGCCCCGCTCATGAAGGCCTCCGCACCATTGGGATAACTCTGACCGCCGCCGGCAAACGCCTGGCCGCCGCCCAGCAGCAGTAAAACGGCAAGGCCTGCTCCTAAAACTCTCCTCATGTCCAACCCTCCTTTTCAAGGTCTGCCTGAATCCGTAACCCCATTTCCATGGTAATCGAGTCGATCCCATGCAATCAGCCTGTTCCACACAAGGAGACTTCATGGTGTTGTTCACCTGGAACGTTCACGGATTCCGGCATTGATATACCGATACGGTGTAGAATAACACCGGAATTGATAGCAGGATCAGGACGAAATTTCAATACAAAGGGATTGGGACGGATTCAGTTACATACGCCCGTGACGGATAATGGCAAGCAGCAACCAGAACCCCATGATGCCGGCGATCAGGAAACCGGCCATACCGATAACGGGGATACCGTTCCATTTGGGCGGAATATCGGAAAGAATAATCAGAGAGGAGCCGATAATCTGGGCAGCCAGGACAATGGCAAAGGAAATGCGGTTGGAAACACGGTCAAGAGCAAGGCCGAGGGCATGCAGGCCCCGGTGTTCAAACTCCAGTTTCATGCGGCCATCCCGGAGCTGCCGCAGGATGGTACGGAGTTCTCCGGGAAGTTCCCGAAAAAGGGAGATATACTCGGAACCGGTTTCTCCCATCTCTTCAGCCAGTCGCTTCGGTTTGATCCGCCCGGTTTTAATCTTCTGCATAAACGGCCGGGCCAGAGTGATCAGTTCCATATCCGGATCCAGCTGCAGGCCCACCCCCTCGACCGTGCTCAATGCCTTCATCATCAGGTAGAGATTGGGCTGCAGAGAGAGTCCGTGCCGGGTGACGAGATCAAGCAGGTCCTGAAGGATCTTACCGGCAGCCAACTCTTTGAGCGGTTTGTACAGATACTGATCCATGAGCTCGCCAAGGTCGCGGGTCAGGTTGTCGCGATCCACTTCTCCATACTGAATGGTCAGTTTCAATACACCTTTGGTCACCTTACGCTCATTTCCGCCGACAAGGTTGAGGACAAGATCGGTAAACTCTTCCCTGTCCTTGAGGTTGAGCCGTCCCATCTGCCCAAAATCAATAAAACAGACTACATCATCGGGCAGAACCAGGATGTTACCGGGATGGGGATCGGCATGGAAAAAACCGTGGACAAAGATCTGCTCCATCACCAGGTTGGCGCCGCGCTCGGCAATGAGTTTCAAGTCACGACCTTCTTTACGTAACGATTCAAGATCACTGGCCTTGATACCGTCCACATATTCCAGAACCAGGATACGTTCACTGCTCAACTGTGGATAGACCAGCGGAACATGGATATCCGTATTTCCTTCAAACTGACGGGCAAAACGCTGGATATTT
>DRKH01000129.1 GCA_011051825.1 Desulfobulbus sp. | reverse complement strand
CCATGGGGCAGATGACAGCTGTCACAACGATCCTCTTTCACCGGTGCATGAACATGCCCTTCCTTAAAGGTTGACCCCATTTCAGGATGGCAGTCCAGACAACTTCGGGCCGGGGCCTTCTCCACCTTTCTGTCGGTCTGCACGCAGGAAACAGCAAGCAGAACCGGCAGCAGTCCGAAAAAAAGAATCATCCCGACAGACTTCAGTGTGTTCTTCATCCAGCTATTCCATCTCTTTTTTCAGTTGTTGCCACAGGTCATCGTCAACCTGAATCGAAGACTGTTCTCTTAGTTTTTTCAAAAATTCCTTCCTGAGTGCCGCAAGACGCTGTTGCTGCAGTTTTTCGCCAATCCGGCCGCTGACCTCGCCAAGGGGCCGGATTCGGGCAGGCCTGCGTTCAACCAGTAAAACCAGGGTCACGTGACCGTCAACGGTAAAAACAGAGCTCAACTCACCCTTGCTCAATCTGCTCACCACCGCATACACCTGTTTCTGCAGATGATCGACCGGAATTTCACGCACAGGCGGTTCATGCCCTAACCGCTTGCCGGCAAGCTGCCTGAAATCCCCCCCCATGGCAACCTCCGTCCAGAGGGCATGCATCTCCTGTTCACTGCCTTCGGCAATCACCATCCGAACAATTTCAGGAAGGGTAAACTCCCGTGGGTGCTGTTGGTAATAGTCTTTGATCTCTTCCTGCCCTACCTCTGCCCGTGGCAGAAAGACTCTTTTTTCAAGAGCCTTGATCATTCTATGGCGGCAATAATAGGTATAGACATCCTTAAAGGGCTGCTTTTTTTCATAGTGACGGGCCTGGGCCTCCCAGGAAGTCAGGGTCTGATCGATGATGCCATTGACAACCCGCTGTTTGAAGGCCGCACTGTTATCCGCACTGAACCCGTTTTGCCGTCTGAACCGCTGCATGCTGCGAATCTGGCGCATAAACTCCTTTTCGGTGACCAGACCATGACTGGTAGTCACGATCGGCACCCTGGAAAAGGGAGCATCAGGCCGGGTAATATCCAGTTGCTGCAGACGATCCTGGTCGATCTGCACCGCATATTTCCGGCGCAAATCCTGAAGCAGTCGAATCGTCAGCTCGGTCTGCCGCTCCTTCCACAGCGCCTGCCGGATCTGACGGCGGACAAGGGAAAAATCATCCGCATTGCCCCCGGTCCGGTCCTGCAGACGCAGCACAACATATCCCTTTTTCCAGGCCATCGGTTTGCTCAGACCGCCCTGTTTCAGCCCTTCGAGAATCTTCCGCCAGCCCGGATCGATAAAACCGGGTCTGAAGGTCTGGGTTCGAATCGACAGAAGACCGGCCCGGCCCGAAGCAAGGTTCTTGAAATGTTCTTCGTCAACAGGTTGATTGCCGACCTGCTGCCACAGATCCTCCGCCGCCTCTCTGCTTGAAAAAAAAAGCAGATTGACCTGGGAAACAGGGATAAAATCCCGCCGGTATCTTGCCCACAGGTCCTGGTCGCTGATCGAGATCCTGGAATCAACTTCCTCATCTTTCAGCAGCATCAGGGTCCGGGCTTTTAAAAAGGTCAGGACCTTTTTTCTGTATGCAGGATCCTGATACAGTTGCATGCGTTCCGCTTCCCGGAACATCAGAAGCCAGTCGACAAACGGTTTCGGCGTCTCCGGCAGTACCATGTCTTTTTCCCGCAGGTTCTGCCACCAGACACGAAAGTCATCACCGGAGTAGTGCCGCCCGTCAATGGTCACCAGGGTGGAATCCTTCCAGGGCAGCCGGCCGGCATGGACAAGCGCCCCTGAGACCAGCAGAATGAGCATGAAAAAAAGGGCTGTTTTTTTTACCTGGGACATGGCGCCATCCCCTTTTCAAGCCAGAGGCTGATAACCTCCCGTGACATCTGCCGGGCAAGCCCGGTAATCGTATTGATCCGGCCGAAATGCAGCACCTTCTGATAGTAATCGCCCCGCCTGCGATGATAGGTTTCCCACAGCATTCTGCCGTCGGTACCGTCATATACCCGCAGAATAAAGGTCAAATCCGTCTCCATGGTTTTACGGTTTTTCTGCTGCTGCATCTTTACTATGTCACCGCCGATAAAGAGAACCACACCCAGACGGCCACCAATGATTTGGAGCTGCTCCTGATTCGGTTGAGCGTTTGGATAGATCATCAGCTGTTTGTACAGATCCAGAATATCACCCTCCAGCACCACCTTAAACTTACCGGACGCGACCAGTTCCGAGACAAAAACCTTCGAGAGTATTGCCGCGCCCCTGGGATAACTCCCCTTGTCGACAAAAGGCAGCACGGCTATTCTGCAGGCGCCATTTTCCGGTAGATCGGCAAATTCATACAGAGTCGGAACCTCCCGGGCACAGGCGGCAGGGAGAAGCAATAACATGACTATACAGCAACGGCACAGACGACTCACACCTTAAAACTCCTCCAGCCATTCCTTTTCCATCTCCACTTCCCCACCTCCATCCTCACGCTTCTGCCCCAACAGATTCTTAATCTTTTTCCTGGTTACATTTCCCAGAATATCCCGGGCAACGAGCAGTCCTGCCAGCCGGCCATCATTTTCCCCTTGCGGGCGCTCAAATTCTATGGTTGCCGGCAGGTGCTCACCTTCCGACAGCTTGGCCAGTCTGCCGTTCTGTTCATATACTTTGAGCCACCAGTAGGCCAGTGGCATCCCGGCCTCTTTATTCAGTTTCACCGTTATCCGGTCCCCATGGGTCTGCAGTTCAAGGTTGATTTGCGGCGGATTTCTCCGAAAAGAGACCTCCTTTGCAACAGAAGAACTGAGCATGGTCCGGTCCCAGACCTTGAACACGATGGTATAGTCCCCATCGGGAGCCAACGCACCAAGAGTTGTCCGTCCACGCCAGGTCAGACGATCCGGGAGGCGGTCGGATGCGCCCTGGCGGACAATAACCTGATCATCACGATCCACAACCATGACCTGCCAGCGACTCACCGGCTCAGGGTCGGTGAGGGTGGGAACGATGTATAGCTTATCACTGAAAAATATTCTCCCGTTCACTTCCCGACCGCGGAGATAGAGTGCAACATCCGGAGCCCGGTCGTCCACGGTATATGATCCGAGCACGACCGTTTCCTTCCGCCCCGACGGCCAGAGGGCCTTCAAGGTAACGGGATAGCGTCCCGCCGTGTTCTGCGCCGGCCAATCGGCAACAAAATAGTATCCCTCACTGTCCAGGGCAAACGGATAATCCCGGCCTGCGACGCTTGCCGTCAAGCCGGGTCGCAGACCATTTCCAAGGTCCATCGTCTGCATCCTGACCTTACAGCGTACTTTTTCGCCGGGACGCACGGCCTTGGGCATCAAGATGACCGAATCAATATCCAACAGTTCTTTTTGCGTTGACGACGACACCACCTCCGTCGGCATGGACGCCAGCAGCCCGGTAAAAAACACGGCATAGAGATCGTTTAAATTTTCAGGATCCTGCAATCCGAGCAGACTGGTAAGATCCGAGGAATACAGCGCCTCGGTATTGGCCCAGACAACAGAGGCATCACTGGTGCGAATGAGCTCTACAGTCAGGCTGACGGCAGGATCCGGGCTCTGCTGCAACTGGCAGACCGTTCCCTGCAGGACCAGTTCAACCTGCAGCTCCCGACCAGCGGCCATTATCTCATGGCTGGTTAAACTTCCCAGGGTACGAATACGGTGCCGGACCAGAAACTGCATAATCTCCCGATCGGAAACGAGCTGTACGCCTTTTTTGGCAATTTCCCTGCGTACATTATCCGTCAGGACATAACTGACGCCGTTGCTGCTCACCGTTAGATCAAGCAGAGGAAAGACTGCAACGCCGGCGGCCAAGACGGGCCGCCCCAGCATCAGGACAAAAAAGACTGCTATCCATGCAGGGTGCAATCTGTTCACCACCATCCCCGCTTCCCTCTGTAATCCGCCGACCATACCGTTTACTTTGGAATCGTTGCCAGCATTGAGTTCAGCAGGTTAACGGTAATCTGAAAGGCATCCAGGGGGGCAAGCCCAAACAGTCGGTCAGCAAGGGAATAGCCGCTGTTGGTATCACTGTTGCGCCACAGGACCTGGGCCGACTCACTGTCGAGAAGTTCCAGGGTCAGGGCGACCTCGGGATAGCTAAAAGAACCCTGTCGGTTCTCGCCTATGCTGTTGACGGTTCCATAGACAAAGGCCTGAACACCAAGTCGTTTCCCGAGCCGTTTGACCACGGGGACATCAAGAGGGGTTGTTTTGTCAATGGCCATCTCCCGCAGAGCGCTGTCAACAATTCCCCTGTCAACCACGTCAAAAATGCCCAGGGCCAGGATCCGGGTTGCAGTTATATCTCTGATACGCTGGGCGGCAAAATCGTCCTGGGTGTTATTTTCAAAAGGCAGCACCGCGACCCGGGAGATGTAGCCGAGATCTACATTTTTCCTGACAAAGGTTTGCGGAACCGAATCAGTCCGGGCACATCCATAGAGGTAAAAAGGCAGCAACAGAAGAACAAGTACGAGATGGAAACAAGATCTTTTCATAGGTATTCATCAACTCCACCGGAAGCATACAGCTCCGGATTGCTGGTTGCGTTTTTGGATTGTCCGTTGCAGCAACGGTCTAAAATCTGGCTGTCAGTTGGGCATTGAGCGCCCAGAGAGTATCGTCTTCCGACAACATGTAACTGGCAATCGACTGTAAGGTCAAGTACCTGCTGATATTCCAGCTCCAGTTATAGCTGAGACTTTGAAGGGTTTCCTCACGGGTGGCATTGGCCCGATAGCCGAGGATAACCTGAGTCTTGTCGGTGCGGACAACGGAAAAACGTGCGTCAAGGACAAAGGCCTGATAGTTGACCCACTTTTCTCCATATCCAAGGGAACCGTTCACCAGAACGGAAACCAGGTCGGAGGGACGCCAGTTTATATTGAGGGTGGTTCGTCCCCCGGCGTCTTCATCGGTAATCAGTTCCGTAAAATCCAGGGTATTGGTCCCGTATTCCGTAATAAAATCCATGATCAGGCTTGAACGCAGACGTCCGGTCAACGTCCAGCGAATGCCCATGGCCTCATTGGAGGAGTCGACCTGCCTGTTGTTGTTGAACACTACGTTCAAGTCCAGGGTCGTGTCCAGATTCGGATACAGGGTGGCCGAATTCAACAGGTTGATGGTGTGATTGGTGTTGATGAGTTCATCATCCTCATAGTTTTCGTTTCTGGTTACACTGAAAACGGATTCAAGGGTCGGGATCGGGGTCGACCGGATGGACAGGGCATACGAACGCTGGAGGGTGTCCATCAGATCGGAATTCGTGGTAGCCGTATCGTTGATGGTCACCGTCGGGACAAAATATTTATTATACAACCACCTGAAACTACCGGTCTGAAAGAGGCGCTGACGGTTGTTTCCCGGATCATAGGCACTGTCATCCCAGACCAGAGAGTAGATGAGGCGGGTATTAAGAGTCGGATCGAAACGAAGGTTCAGGTCGGTAACGTATTTTGAATAGCGCTGGTCCTCAATGACCCCGCCGCCTGAACCACTCTCGGTACGAAAGGCGGCGATTTCGGTTATCGGGACCTTGAGCACGGGAGGCCAGCCGGTGACCACAAGTTTCAGATAGATCGTTTTCAATCCGCCGACAGCGACTTCGTACCGATTCTCGTCGCGGTTATACACCGTAGCCGGTTGAACACGTTCCAGATTCCATTCAATACCGTCACTGCTCGAATAGAGATCCCAGCGGAGTTCAGAGGTTTCGTCAAGGAGGATAGGATCGATCGAGCCGGTGTACAGATACAGGAGGTCGACAACCTGAAAATCGGTTTTAACCCCGAGGTTCGCGAATTCATGGAGCTGAACAGTATAAGCGACTCTCTCTCTGTTACCATCGACAAGGGCCGGATTGGATGGCAGCCTGCCCCGTTCCGGGGTATTGTCCACGCCGGAGAATCCCCGGGAAAGGTTGACGCCGACATTGACACTGCCGTCGGTCCCGAGGGCAGCGCGAAAATCCGTCCGCGAACGGGTCACCTGCTGCGAGAAGGTTACCTGACCGCGATACTCTAAAAAACTGCGGGTATAATCGATACGACCGAAATGGGTGCGTTCATCTCGACTGGACCGTTCAGCATAATCGGTTCTGTCCTGTAGGTAATAGCTGTAATATGCCTGGAAATCATCCAGTTGCCAATCCACAACCAGCTCGGACCATGACCGTTCGTTATCCATTATATCTGCACTGTCACGGATCCGGTTATTGCCGATAACACCGCTTACATTGGGCCAGTAGGGATATTCCCAGTTTGAACCAAGCGACGCCTCCCAGCTGTTGCTGCGCTGGTCCCGGCTGTTGGAGTTATTGGTTTCCGTGATAATGCCATTGATCCCGGCAACAAAGAGATCATTGCGAAGCTGCAGATCAAGGGTGGGGGAAATGATCTCCCGGGTTCCTGCGCCGGTGGTCCAGTTGCGGGAATAATCCATATTGGTATCCAGAAATATGGTTCGGGTTACCTGGGGGTTCCACCGCAGATGGTATCGCTGATTAAAGGCGCTGAGATTCTCATCTTCACTGTCCCGTCCTCTTTCACTGGCCTGCCATGATGCATCCAGGCCTACGACTTCGGCCCTGCCCGCAGGACAAAAGGGGAATAACCAGCAGAAAAGAACGACACATGAGCCAAGGATCAGCTGGTGACGATGTCTTTTGCCGATCACTTGAGCAAAAGAGAAGGAAATCCAGGCAACCAGGATTCCTGCTTGAGAAATGGCACAGGCTAACGCCACTTTAATCCCGGATTGCACCATTGAAAAAAATGGTCTGTTCTCCTGCCCCCTGCCGGTTCATCCCGCCGGATTTCATGATCAGTTTTTGGTGGTATGGCATTCAAAACAACCACCGGTCCCGCCGCTGCCGGCTGATATTCCGGAATAGTCCCAGCGCAGCAGGTCGTCATATGGGGTACCGTGGGCCCGGTGGCAGGAAATGCAGGTGACAATGGTATCATTATTAAAGGTAACATTTTGCAGAACAGTGGTGACATCGACACTGGCAACCGGGGCGGCGACGACATAGGCATTTCCGGTGCCGCCATAACCACGGTATTCCGAAGTGGCCCCGGTATTGCCCATATCAAAATCCGTTGGGTGCCTGACCCATGGACTGGCAAAGGGAGCCCCGGACGGGGCTGTTCCGCCCACATTGCCGGCACCGTTATGAAAATCGTTGTGGCACTGACCACAGAGACTGCTGATTGAACCTGTGGCCAATTCGGTATCCGCAGTCCGGTCAAAGCCTTTATACTGGTTATGAGCGCTTGTGGTCGGCTGGTATTCCCAATCCGAATCTTCCAACCCAAGTATCCCGTCAAGAAAGCGGTAACTCCTGACCACGCTGCTGCCGTCGATAACACTGTCATCGGCATGGTGGGTGCCGGACATGGCACCGAAATCGCTGTCCTGGCTTCGATCACCGTGACAGCCGGTGGTCCCGGCACAGGTCAGCTGACTGGTCAGTGCTCCGGTACCGCCGGGTGGAGTATTACCCAAAGTCGCATCCTGGTTGGCCAGTGAATCACTGGCAACGTTATGCCCTTTGGCGTCAAGGTTGGCACCGTTGGTTGCCACCCAGTAAAAGTTGCCCCCGGCCAGAGTTTCGCCGGTGGTCCCGTCCGTACCATAGGTCGGCAGGGTGGTTTTATTGACGTAGGGTATATTGTTGGTTCCGTCGTTGGTTCCGGTATGGCAGGCAACACAGCCGTAACGAAGCAGGGTCTCGTTCGGGGCGGTCTGAGCAGCTCCGCTGATATCGACCGCCATCGGGTTTCCGCCCTGGCTGTTATGCATGGTATGACACTGAGCGCACTGGCCCGTCACTTTGGCCGCAGCGGGAGCAGGTATCGCTACAAGAGCACCCCCCATCAAGATTACAAACAAAATGTTTGTCAAACCGATACGTTCCCTCATATTCCGCCCCCTGTTTTTTGCAGTAACACTCCGGGTGTCTTCTGCTGCAAATGCAATGCAATCGGAACCGCTTGTCGGAAAATCGAAAAAATCGCAATTTACAGCCGAATTATTAGCATATTATCATGGAAAATCCAAGAAGTTCCGACCAAGAGGTACCACAGACATTTTGCACGGTCAAGACAAAAGTGTTACTAATTTACAATTAGTAACACGAACAGGTTCTTTTCAAAAGACCGTGGATTCAGCAAGCTGACCGGAATCATCCGGTTCCGGCCGGGCAGCCCCCCCCCAAAAAAAAACCGGCCGGCCCTGCAACGGGTTCTGCGGATCCGCGTGATGAGCACTGAAAATAAATTGAAGAACGATTCTGATGCAGGTATACTTCACTCACGGATGACAAAAAGGTATTGCAATTTAGCTAGATGCGGCATTGAAGCATTGACGGACCGGGATCTTTAAACAAAGTACAACCGGAAGGTATTGGTAGTTCTCAGCAACAACCACACAAGAGGATAAAAGATGGCACCGTTGTCAATCACACGACACTGGGGCTCCGGTCACTTATACATGACATGCCTGATCGGTGTTCTCTGGTCCACTGCCGCGAGTGGAGCCATCCAGGGAATCTGCTACGATTGTCATACCATGCACAACAGTCAGGATAATGCGGCCATGACCTTTGACGGCTCATCCACACCGAACAATAACCTGACCCGGGGAAACTGTTACGGCTGCCATGCCCGGGGCGGCACCAGCCCGACAGTAAACCTGGGTACGGATACCATGCCCCAGGTCATGCACAGTGGTGCAACTGATCTTGCCGGTGGCAATTTCGGTTACATTACCGGCTTAAAGGGAAGTGGTGCCGCAGATAACAAAGGCCACAACATAGGAGATCT
>DRKH01000128.1 GCA_011051825.1 Desulfobulbus sp. | reverse complement strand
TGGCCTGAGATGGGTGATTGAGCGAAGAAACTCAAAACTGTGCCGTTTTTTCTGCAGAGGATAGGTCGTCGGTTCTGCCCAGCCGACTACCTTGATGAACGTTGCCCGCAGCTCAACATCCTGCCCCCTGGCCGGTGAAGCGACCAGCCTGCCGCCGGCTTCAATGGCACAACCGACGGTGAGCTTCTTGATCTCGTCTGTATAATTCGAGAGTACAGGTTCGGCAATAATCTGCAGATTGGCAAGACTTGAGCCGTCACCCAGCTCAATAAAAGAAAGGTTGCCCGAATCCCTGCGGGTTCGCACCCAGCCCCGGACAACAATCTCCTCTCCCAGGGGAGGATTTTTTAAAATTTCCGCAATTCGTGCTGTATTCATAATCTTTTCTGTTTTGCGTAACTCACCGGCTCTACCGGGCAGCTTCGATGGCGGATATGGGCTCACCCCGGTAAAAGAGTATTCTGGGCCACAAAAACCATCTCCCCGGAGCCCGCAATTTCTTTGGCATTTTTGCCGGTCGCCTTATGCAGATAGGAGGCGACCCGCATGCATTTGACCGTGAATAAAAAAAACAGGGGCGCTGAGACATCGGACAGGGTCTCAAAATTTCCCATTCCCTTGCTCAGGATTACATCGGCATCGGCAAAGGCCTGCTGAAAGATGTCGCTGCAGTCGGCAAGGGGGGTGCCCGGACAATCGGTGCCGTTGTCTATTACCCGGCAGAGTGTATCTAATCCGCAGGCATGGACATCGTCCATGGTCGCATCGTTGATAACCGGCGCCCCACGAACCGCAAGGGTGACGACACATCCAAGCCGCTGGAGTTCACCAATCAACAGAGAGTCAAAAACCAGTTCACCACAGTTATCGGCCAGATAGAGGATTTTCGTTTTTTCCTGATCAGCGTGTTCAAGCTTCTCCAGCAGGCGAGGATAATCATCGAGAACAAAGGACTGACTGCCACACTCGGCCATGGTAACCGCGGCATCAAAACTGTGCTGAGCCGCATAATCGATAATGTTGCCGCAGGCGGCAAAACGAAGAGCCGCCCGCAGGGGATCTGATGCCCCGACAATCGTATTACTGATCTGATCCCGCATGGAAAGGGCAAACTCGTTGCTCTCCCTCTTTAAGCCGACAAAGGGATCGCTGTTTCCGGTGAGATCCGCTATCAACCGGTACAGGAAAACGGCATTTTCCGGCGGTGATTTTTCCAGATCGAGGTCCGCCAGCATCCTGCCTGTTTCATCAATGACCTTCCGGTGCAGGGCGGGATCAACACTGCCGAGTCTGGCCGCGGCCAGGGCCTGGCGCATAAAACAGACCAGACAGTCAAGATGCGTCTGCATGGGATTCCCTGCGGGTTGAGCGAAGCAGATATTCGGGACGAACATTGCTTAACGCGGCAAAAATATGTTTTTTAGCATTGGGGAGCTGAGCATAGATCTGCTCAAGCAGCAGATGGGTGTCGACTCGTCTGGTTTTTTCCGACAACGGACAGTAACTGCGAATGGGCTGTAGCCCGAGCTTTGCGCCGATGGTCTCCACTTCCTTTTTTTCAAGGTAGGCCAGGGGCCGGATAATGGCAAGGCGGCCGGAGAACAGTTCCTGCTTCGGAACCATGGTGCTGAGGTTACCGGCGTGGATCATATTGATAAAAAAAGTCTCAATGATGTCATCGCGGTGATGGCCCAGGGCCAGTTTTCCATACCCATGATGATCGGCATAGGCAAACAGCTGGGTTCGGCGACTGCGGGCACATTTGAAACAGACATCTTTTGTATTGCCGCTTGCCTGCATTTCCTCGGAAGGTTTCCAGGCAACCGGCAGGATATGACAGGGGATGTTCAGGACCTCAAGCCGGGCCGACACCTCCCGGGCAACCGATCCGGGCCGTTCCCCTTCCGGTTCCATATCAACGTGGACACCTTGGACCGTATAGGAGATCGGGGCCTTTTCCCGCCAGGACTGCAAAAGCCAGGCAAGAACCAGGGAATCAATTCCGCCGGATACACCGACCAAGACCCGGTCGCCATCTGCCAGCATGGAGTAATCTCCCATGGCCCGGCCGACTCTTCGCCTGCATCCTTGCGGGATCTGCTGTTGCTTACGAGACAATGTTTTAAGGCACCCTTAAATCGCGAAGAAAGATTCCTACTCTGCGGGCTTCAGGTAGGAACATTCACCCAGCTTTTGGGCAACACCTTCCCGCAACAGTTCTTCGGCGGTTATCCAGGTAAAGCCCCGTTTACGGGCACTGCTGAAATTATACAGATTTTCCAGCACCGACTGCTGTACCTCATCGTACCGGCCCTGACAGAGTACGGTCCCGCTGTTCGCTTCCAGCAGACGATAGGTAAAGGAAACCGAAGCCGGTTCCTTTGCCGTGTACTGCCCTCCTACCCTGTCCCTGTAGCGCCACAAATCGACTTCCAGCACCCCGTTGCAACTGAGAAAATTACCGACATCCCGGGACCTGGCCAGAGAACTTTCCGGGCCGGAACTCTCTATTGCCTGCAACTGGGCACGGGTCATATACCGTATATCATCACGGCCGGAAAACTGTCGTCGCAGCAGGGAATCAAGGACCTTGACCCCTTGCTTCAGGCTCTTGGCCTCAGCCGGAGAAACTCCGGCCTCCTGATCAACACCGGAGACCACCGGCATTACACCGATACAGGACAGGGATACCTGCGGGGCTTTATCCTTTACGGGTGTTTCCTGCTTCTGGCTGCAGCCACCGACAAAGAAAAAAGCGCAGGTTAACAACAGGGGCCAGTTTTTTTGCAGTCGGGTCATAGTCTTCCTCTCAACAAACTCTAGTACATATTCGGTTACAGACCGGGCCGACAGTGTTTCCACCACCCGGTCGAGCAGGGCTACGGTTTACTACAGGACACCTTTTGAAGAAAGCTGGCCCTGGAGGTCCGCACGTTCTGCGACCGCGCCGGCAAGTGCTCTGGCCAGCGCCTTAAAAACGGCTTCGATAATATGATGCGAATTCTCCCCGTGCAGAAGATCGACATGCAATGTCAAACCGCCATGCTGCGCAAAAGCACGCATAAACTCCTTGGCAAGGGCTGTGTCAAACCGGCCTATTTTCTGATCCGGTACTGCAGCATCATAATGGAGATAGGGACGATTGGAAACATCTACACAGACCCGCACCAGAGTCTCGTCCATGGGGACATAGGCCTGTCCATAGCGACATATACCTGCCCGATCACCCAAAGCTCCGGCCAGCGCCCGGCCAAGACAGATGCCGACATCTTCAACCGTGTGATGGTCATCGACCTCCACATCGCCTCGTGCATGTATCCGTAGATTAAAAAAACCATGGACGCCAAACAGGGTCAACATATGATCCAGAAATCCGACACCGGTGGCAACCTCTACCTCACCGGTGCCGTCAAGCTGTACTTCAACAGCAACATCCGTTTCCGCCGTCTTACGCTCAACTGTTGCCCGACGGGTCATATTCTCTGCCATATATATACCACCTGGTTATTCGGAAATCGGCGCAGAGCGCCTGGATGCAACGCAATACCGCAGAGCGGTGCTGCGAGACCTGTTTTTCAACAATGTTCATACAACAATCTCGTCACATCCGCTCTGCGGTATCATGCAACAAGCCTGCTTTATTTTCATTGCTGGTTGTGCCCGCTCTGCGGGAATGCTGGTTTATCTAAAAACAGACGGGTTCTGAGTTCCGAGTTCTGAGTTCTGAGTTC
>DRKH01000127.1 GCA_011051825.1 Desulfobulbus sp. | reverse complement strand
CCGAGGTTTCAAGAATTTCCTGGACATCCTTGAGCTCAACTGCGAAGTTCTTGCCGATGGAAAAAATCAGATAACAATTCTCGGTAATCAGGTGATGCGCCGCTGACAGCACGCGCTCCTCTTCTTTTTCCCGGCCGGAGTTCAACCGAATCATCGACTTGATCTTATCCAACTGCGCAGCAAGGAATGTCTCAACATCAAGCAGCATGATATTTCGTTGCTCTCCATACTGGCAGATACCATGAAGAGACGCATTATCTCGGCAGGGCATGGTAAGGATATCCTGTTCATCGACAACAATGATCTCCAGGATACGATCAACAATAATCCCGAAAGAGAGCTCAGCCGACTGCATGACCAGCACCCTGGTCATCTCGTTAAACTCCATGGGTTTTCTGCTGCCCAGCAACTGATACCCGTTCAATACGGGTATGGTACGGCCACGCAACTGGAGTGCACCCTCCACGACCCCACTGTGAAAGGTCTCATCAATATCCGAAAGAAAACAGATTTCCCGGGCCTTCTCAACCTGGATGCCGTATTCCTGACCGGCACAGGCAAACACGACATAACGAAAATATCTGGTCTTCTTTGCAGGAGTTCCGGACGAACGTTCTTCTTCTGCTGCTTCGACAAGATCCGGCATCCTGCCGGGAAAGAGTCTGTTCAAATCAAGCAGTTCAAGTGTACGCGTCCCTTCATTAAGCTTGATCAGGCTGGAGACGAGAGAGTCGTCCAACAACAACAGCGAATCAAGCGGCTCCACACTTTCTTCCGGGACACGCAGCACCTCTCTGATATCATCAAAAAGAAGGCCGTAACGACTGGAGTTCAGTTGAACAACTGCAACCTTGGCATCATCGCCATATGTTGGCTCAGTCAGGCCGAATCGTTTTTTCAGATTGATCACCGGGATTACCGCATCACGAAGCTGCATTATGCCTTCAAGGAAATCAACACTGGTGGGAAGAGGTTGAACAGCGGTGATCACCGGGGTGGCCTCAATAACCCGATCTGCCTGGAGGGCAATCTCAAGACCGGTCCGCCGATCCAGCAAAAATGAGGCGTAGAGTTGTTCATTGCCCATGGGGTTCCTCCGCAAAAAAACAGAAAGGGCTGTACGGTGAAAATCATTGCGTCGCAAGGATATTTCGTGATTTTCATACAGCAAAAGCACATCGTTTCCCGCTGACATGCAAAATATTCTCCATTCCGACCGGGAGGAGATCATTCAAAAGGTCGAGAAACCACCCTGTGGTTTGAAAAAAACGGAGCTGCTTCGATGAGAGAAAGAATGGAGCGGGGACACCGCCCCTGCCTGCGGCAGATAACGGTGCGCCGGGCGGATCAGGCACTGCGGCAAAAAATAATTTCTGTTTTTATCAGCGTATTTGGACAGATGCCTATCCGGCCCGAACCGCTGACACCCAATTCGGTAAGTGTTCAGGGCACCGCACGGAGTCTCGTCCCTCGCTTACCTCTTCGCACGGTCGCGACTGCCCGCATAGAGGGGCTATAGCGGCCAGTCGCGCCTGCACGAATCTACGGCACCCCTGATCACTTACAGGTTTAAGGTAGATGAAGACACATAGTTACAAATCCTGTGACCAGTTACCCAATTCGTAATTCGTAGTTCGTAAATGTCGTTTCTCAGGCGTCAAGCACCTTGCGCACCACCTCAGCCAATGTTTTATTGTCAACCGGCTTGGCAACAAACTCCCGGACCCCGACCTCCCGGGCCTGATCGGCGCTGATATATTCACTGTAGCCGGTACAGAGAATAATCGGCATCCCCGGACTGACAGCCAGGACCCTTTGCGCCAGTTCAATTCCGGTCAGCTGCGGCATGGTCATATCCGTAACGATAAGGTCTATCTCGTCGGCGTGATCAAGAAATTGCTCCAGGGCGACCCTGCTGTCCGTAAAGCTGCTCACGAAATAGCCCAGGCTGGTCAGGGTTCGGCCGATGATATCCACCAGCAGCGGCTCATCATCAACCAACAGGATCCGTTCGTGGCCCCGGGGCAGAGAGGAATGAACAACCTTTATATCCTCCTTGAGCTCTCTGTCAATGACCGGCAGATAGACATGAAAGGTGCTTCCCTTTCCCGGCTGACTCTGCACACTGATCTCCCCGCCATGGCTTTTCACAATTCCATGCACAACAGACAGCCCGAGCCCGGTTCCCTCTCCCTTCTCTTTGGTGGTAAAAAAAGGATCAAATATCTTTTCCTTTATATGCGATTCCATACCGCTCCCGGTGTCACTGACCATCAAGTCAAGCCAGCGCCCCTGTTCAATAGACGGCGGATGGTTGAAAGACTCGACAGATTCCCGGGCCAGTTCTTTCAAACTGACCTGTAATATTCCACCATGCTCGCCCATGGCCTGTTTGGCATTGGTACACAGGTTCATCAACACCTGGTGAATCCGGGTGGGATCGGCAAGGACGGAACTGCAGGTGGAATCAATATCCTGCCGGAGCTCTATGGTGGTTGGAAAAGAAGAACGCAGCAGCTTCAAGGCCTCCTTGACGACAAACTGTAACTTGGCAGGCCGGAGATCTTCTTCCTCCTTGCGGCTGAAAGTCAGGATCTGGTTGACCAGCTCAGCCGCCCGATTGCCGGCGGCGATAATCTGGCCGACATCCTGCCTGAGGGGATCATCCGGGCGCAGCTGCAGGTTGACCATTTCAGCATACCCCAACACCGCTGAGAGGATATTGTTGAAATCATGGGCAATACCACCGGCAAGAGTTCCTATGGCCTCCATTTTCATGGCCTGGTGCAAGCGCCCTTCCAGGGCAGCTTCCCGGCTGATATCACGACTGATGGCAACAAAATTGATCAGCCGTCCCTCCTTATCCCGTACCGGAGAGACACTCACCTTTTCCTCGAGAATGGTCTCATCCGTAGCCAGTCTCCTCAGATGACCGGACCAGCCCCTGCCCTGCCGGACCGCCTCACGCATTGCACGGATCGATTCATTTTCCTCCCAGTCGGCGACCCGGCAGAGCTGCTCACCATGCAGTTGTTCCGTCTTTTTCCCCAGCTTCTGCATAAACGCCGGATTAACATACTGGATATACCCCTGGTCATTGGTTATGCATACACATTCCGACGCCTGATCAATGGCTGTCATTAAACGGGCACGCTCGTTTTCAGCCTGAACAAGATCGCTTACATCCCTGGCCACATGGACCAGCCGCTGCAGTCTGCCCTGCTTGTCAGTAATCGGTGCGCATGAAACTTCAAAACGGCTGTCAATGCCCTGGTAACACATCAATTTGGAGTGCGGTTGCCCATCCCGGGCTGTTGCCTCGACCGGACAGCCCTCACAGGGTTTTCTCCGCCCGAACAACAGGGTGTAACAGTGCCGGCCGACAGGCGAGCTGTTTTTCCCGGGCCTGATCTCCCGGCCGGCCTTGTTGGCCCGGATAATCCGCATGTCGGGATCCTGAATGGTAATAATATCCTTGATGGCATCAAAAGTCTTTTCCCATTCCTCCGTGGCCTGTTGCAACTGCTGCTGATCGGCCTTCTGTCGGCTGATGTCCATCATGGTAAAGACCACCCCTTTGTCCGGATCGGCAGGATCCAGGGGCGTTGAACTCAGTAATGCTGGAAACAGACTGGAGTCCTTTCTACGCATCAATGCCTCAACACTGCCGGTATGATCTTTACGGGTGGACATCTGTTCATATTTTTCCCGTCCCACCCGGAGGAATTCTTCTTCATCTGCGTAGAGACACCTGACATTCTGCCCGGCAAGCTCTTTATCCTCATATCCGGTTATGGTACTGAATCTTTTATTCAACCACTGGAATGTACGGTCAACAACCAGACCGATCCCGATGGGAGCCGACAGAAATATACCCTCAAGCAGAGCACGACTCTGTTCCAGTTCCAGCTCTATTTTCCGCCGCCAGCCGACATCGGTCAGGATACAATGGGTCCGGACCGCATTTCCGGGCCCTGAAAAAATTCTCCCGGTCAGTTCAACAAGGGTGGTGGAACCGTCCTTGTTCTTTATTGTGAAGTCAATACCACTGAAGGACCTGGTTTCCAGGGAGAGCGGAAACTGCTGCAGGAGCAGCTGTCGGCTGTTTGGGCAGAGGAATTCGGTGACATGATGGCCGAGAACCTCTTCTCTACAGTAGCCAAAAGTTGCCAGCCATGCCTGATTCACCTCAAGGATACAACCGGTTTCATCAAGAGACTGATAGGCAAGTGGAGCACGTTCAAAAAGCTGCCGGTACCGTTCTTCATTGGTTTTTCGCTCGCTGATATCCCGGGCAATGGCTACAAACAGGGGTTTTCCGCCTCTGTCAAGGACATCGATCTTGATTTCCACCGGAAAAACATGACCGTCTTTATGACGATGGCGGCCATGGACAACTGTCGGCCCTTCGGTATCCAAAATATGCTCAATGGTCGCCTCGACCCGCTGTTCGGGAAAATCAGCATCGATATCTGAAACACCGAGGGTGAGCAGCTCCCGGCGGGGATAGCCCAGACTGACACAGGCCTGTTTGTTGACATCAATAAATCGGCCTTCCATGTCATAGATAAACAGGGCATCTGCGGCATGATCAACAAGACGGCGGAAACGCTCCTCGGACCGACGAAGGTCTTTTTCTGCCAGTTTACGGGCGGTGATATCCTCCCCGGTACTGAGCATGCCGCAGACCCTGTGGTCACAGTCTGTAAGTACCGTGTTGTGCCAGGCAATCATCCGGTTACCATTTCTACGGGTCTGGATAAAATTTTCATGGTACGCCGCATGTTGAACGCTGCCGGTCATGACCTGGGAAAACACATCCCGAACCGGCTGCCGGTCCGCCGGCAAAAGGAAATTGCGTACCCAGTCCAGTCCTATCAGTTCCTCGGAAGTGTAGCCGAGGATCTCACATCCCTTTGCATTGATCAGATTGATTCGTCCCTGATCATCAAGACCAAGAACCATCACCCCTATTTTATCGATCAAATCCTGATTCGGAAGCTGTTGTAAACCCATTTTTCTCTCAAATGTGCAAAAGAAACGTACACGTTCACCAACGGTAACGGAACATACGTCGTCACCGCCACCCCGGATTCAGGCACGCAGACCGGCAAATCCAGGGTCCACCGGTGTGAACCGGTCTGGACGGACTCAATATTCGCTCAGAAACAACGGTGTAGAGGTGAGGTGCAGATGAATGCTTACAGGGAAACGACCCGGTTGCGGCCGGTTTGCTTGGCCCGATACATGGCCGTATCAACTCGTTTCAACAACGAATCAATGGTATCAAGCTGTTGCTGGTGAGCCACCCCGATACTCACCGTCAACCTGCCGACGTCTGCAAAAGGGTACTCACTGACCCGCTGCCGCAACCGTTCAGCCAGAGCCAGTGCCATGTCCGGATTGGTCTGCGGCAGAAGCACCATAAACTCCTCACCACCCCAGCGGGCAAGGATATCGGACTGACGAATCAATTCCATGGTCAACTGGACCACCTCAACCAGAACCCTGTCGCCGACCCCATGACCGTAGGTATCATTCACCTTCTTGAAATGGTCAAGATCAAACATGAGCATGGAAAACGGCTCTCCATAACGACCGCTTCTGGTCATCTCCCGGGACAGCATATCCATGAACATCCGTCGGTTATAGGCACCGGTCAGGGGGTCGGTGGTGGAGAGCCGTTGCAGCTTTTCTTCAGCCTCTTTAAGGGCGGTGACATCGCGGTTTGTGGTTCGCCGTCCCTGCCAGGTACCGTCTTGAGCAAACATGGCCTGACATTTATGCCATATCCAGCGCAGTTCTCCATCTTTACGCAAAATCCGGAAGGTAATTTCCGCCGGTTCCGAGGCCCCCCGATGATGTTTCTGATGATGATCGAGGAATCGTTGCCGGTCATCGGGATGAAGGATGGAAATAAAAAAATCCGGGTCCCGGATAAAGACCTCTCTGGAATAGCCGCTTATATCCCTGCAACTCGGCGTGATATAAAGATAGCGCCCATCAACCCCATGCCAGGCATCCCAGTCAACGGAATACTCGGCCATGGCCTGAAATTTTTCTTCACTCTTCTGCAGTTCTTCCAGACTGTGAGCCAGTTCAAGCCGACCCTGGGCAACCAGATTCTCCAGTTTTTTTGCCCCCAGGTGGATACCTGAATAGAGCAGAAGCTCGGTGAGAATAAAGCCGAACAGTCCGTAGACAATATTCGTTTTCAGAGTATTGGTAAAGTTTTCAGTTTCCTGAGCCACATTCTGCCAGGCGACGACACTGCCCACCGGAGGTAGAGATTGATCCCGGATGCCGGAGAAATCATAGAGCGGAAAACGAACAATCAGATGCGGGACAGAGGAAAGTGCAGCCACCTGCCAGGAAAAGGAGTGCAGACCGCCCGGCAGCAGGCCGTTGTTGAGAATGGGCATGATAGCCGGATCGGTACTGGCCTTCAGAAACAGACCGGATACCGGCGGATTTCCCTGCACCAGCTTTTCAAGAAACTCCGGCCGGACATGTGTTTTGAGGTGATCAACGGTCAACAGGACAGCCATTCCGATATGTCGGGGCTCAGCGGCATTTTCCAGGGTGGATTGATAGGAGGTACCCGCTTCCAGGGCGCCGACATACACCTGACCACGGCCCGGCTCCTCGGCAAACACCGGGACAACGCCTCGAATACCTGAATATTCCAGGCCGGTTTCAAGGCCGGAAACCGGCAGCCTCGTCAAGTTGACGGCCGCCACGGTTTTCCTGATCGAATCCGATCGATCACCAAACTTTTCCGGGGCATGAACACGAAGAAATGAAAGGGCGCCCGGTCCAAGGTAAAAATGCAGGCGGCGGAAATCATAGTCGGCGATCAACGTATCACAGGAAGCGGCAAGACGCCGGTACAGTTTGGCGCGGACAGCAGCGGCCAGATCTCCTCCACGGCCGCCGCCCTCGGCGGCCACCGCCTCTTTTCCGGCCAGGAATAACTGCTGCACCCCTGGATCGGCGGCAACAAAGGTGGCAATCTGCAGCATACGCTGTTCCGTTGCCTGCCGGGCCTGAATAAAGGCGGCTTCAATCTCACGGCCAACCTGGAAGAACTGGCTGTCCAGCGCCTTTTTCGACGAGTAAGTGTTGAATAGAATAAATATGATATTCAGGCCGGCAAACAGCAGGCTGAGTATGATAAAAATTCTAATGGATTTTTTTGCCA
Organism: Desulfobulbus sp.; assembly: GCA_011051825.1. Lineage (GTDB taxonomy): Bacteria > Desulfobacterota > Desulfobulbia > Desulfobulbales > Desulfobulbaceae > DRLX01. The sequence continues at coordinate 3,429 of DRKH01000127.1, read as the reverse complement.
CCTGCTGTCCTGTTCGATTCGCCAGATATCGCGGGCAAATTTTCCGTAAGAGATCACAGGGCACACCTGCTGCGGACGATCGGCAAGCCTTATGGAGCACTAGTACACGGCGGCTTGCCGCTCGGAGTCTGTGCTCGAAGTCTGCGCTTATCTACCTGTCCACATCAGGCGCAGCCTGTGACCTCTTACCGCACCCTGTGACCTCTTACATTTCTTGCTTGAATGACACCAGCTTGACGACCCTGTGATCAGTTACAATTTTCCGATCTGCGCTCCGTTTATATATACTATATATAGGCCTCAACCGATTGGATAGCAAGAAATATTACCGATACCAGGCACGGGTGAACCCGCAGACCTGGGGCATATTTTAAGCGTCGCAGCCACAAAAAAGTACCTGATTACTCACAATCCTCAGCCGAATGCAAGGGATACCATCGCTGAATACCTGAGGGCATTACGAACCCAGTGAATTAATGATAAATTTACAGGCCCCTGCAATCCGGAAGAACAAGCGATGTTATCCCTGAGTTGTGAAAAGCTGAGCTTTGTACGTAATCAGGAAAAACTATAAAAATTGCCCCGAAACGGCACTGCTCCGTGGGCTATTTTCGGATACACCGGCATGGCTGGACCAGGTTTTCACCTTTACAGCCACAACCAACAAGGAAAACAGAAGGCTGAAAGATGCTGCAGTTATAATCGCCGCAGGTAAGCGGAGCAAAGACTCCGGGCGGTAACTACAAACCCGGAACCCGAAACCCGGAACCCGGAACCCTCTGTTTTCGGAAAATGATCAATTTCTTGTTGTAGAAAACTGCAGGCTGTGCAATAGTTCCCGACGATGAAGTTCCTTCCGCAAGAAGGCCTTTCCCCGTAACTGGTCACAAAGTATGTAATCATCCGTTTTCATTTTACCAAGGATTGTAAGTTGGTACGGGTGACGACTTACCTTTCCCCTTGTTATTTTCAGCACCAAACCCGGTGCCCTCACCTTCCGGTACAAACCATTGACAACTATTCGACGCAAGCGTAACACCAGCAAACAACCACAGCTCTATACCGCCACCTGCAGTGCAGGCATGGAGAATCTGGTCAAAGCGGAACTGGAGGATTTCGGCGGTAAAAACGTAATGACCACTCCAGGTGCGGTCTCCTGGAATGGCGGCCTGGAGACCGCATATCGGGCCTGTCTCTGGTCACGATTTTCCTCACGCATTTTACTGCAGATAGCGACGTTTGATGCCCCGGATACCGACGCCCTCTACCGGCATATCAATGCCATTGAGTGGGATATCCATTTCCAGCCCGGAGCGACCTTTGCCGTCTACTGCACCCTTTCCGATTCCGCCATCACCCACAGTCATTTCGCCTCACTTCGAGTCAAAGACGGGATTGTCGACTATTTCCGGGACCGTACCGGCAAACGACCCGACATTGACGTCCACCGGCCCGGGATCAGGCTCAACCTCCACATCAAGGGGACCAGAGCCAGCCTTGCCATTGATCTGTCCGGCGACAGCCTCCACCGCCGCGGGTACCGGGAACAGGCCGGGATTGCCCCTCTCAAGGAAACCCTGGCCGCAGCCATTGCCGCACTAAGCGGTGTTGACAAGAATTTTCCGGCAGATGCCACCCTGCTCGACCCCATGTGCGGTTCGGGCACCCTGCTGATCGAGGCCGCTTTGATCCTCAGTGATTCGGCCCCTGGCCTGCAACGAAAGCATTTCGGATTCATGTTCTGGAAACGACACAGCAAAAAGACCTGGAACCATCTGGTCGAACAGGCCCTGGAACGTGAACAGGCCGGACACGAACGGCCCTGGCCGCAGATTATCGGCTATGATGCCGACCCGAAGGCGGTGGCTGCGGCCCGTAAAAATGTAGAACGGGCCGGTCTTTCGGATATGATCATCATTAAACAGGGCCAGCTGGCCGACCTGCACTGCCCCGGTAAAAACGGCCTGCTGATTACCAACCCGCCCTATGGTGAACGACTCTCGGAACGGGAGGCGGTTAAATATCTGTACCGCTTTTTAGGACGCAGATTTTCAAGTGATTTTCCGGGCTGGAGCATGGGATTTTTTTCAGCCAACCCCGACCTTGCCGACATGCTGGGTCTCCACTGGACCGGTCGACACTCGCTTTACAACGGACCGATCAAATGCCGCCTGCTGGTTGGAGAATGGAAAGAAAAGGGGGAACGGCCCATCCAGGAGCTCCAGATCTCCGATTCCGAGATCACCGGACCCGGAAGCGATCTGGCCAACCGGATCCGTAAGAACTGGCTCCATCTGCAGCCATGGGCCCAGGAAAATGCAATCAGCTGTTTTCGTCTCTACGATGCCGACCTGCCGGAATACAATCTGGCCATTGATATCTACGAAGGATGGGTTCATATCCAGGAATATGCTCCGCCCAAGACCATCAAACCCGAAAAGGCCTCGGAACGGTTCAACATCGGCCTCCAGGTCATGCGGGAACTGTTTTCCCTTGAACGCAGTCAGCTGTTTATCAAAACCAGGACCCAGCAGAAGGGGAAAAAACAGTACCAGAAGAAAAAAGGCGGGGGCAAACTCTTTGAGGTCCACGAGGGCGGTGCCCGCTTTCTGGTCAACTTCACCCAGTACCTGGACACCGGCCTGTTCCTTGACCACCGCAAGACCAGGACGCGAATCGGTACACTTGCCCGGGGAAAAACCTTTCTCAATCTGTTTGGCTATACCGGTTCGGCCACGGTTTATGCCGCCATGTATGGTGCAACTTCCACCACAACCGTGGATGTCTCGGAAAACTACCTGAGCCGCACCCTGGCCAACCTGTCCCTGAACGGATACGGTGGATCACTGCATACCATCATTGAGGCCGACTGCATGCAGTGGCTCAAAAAGGAGCGTCAGCGATACGGCCTGATCTTTGTCGACCCGCCCACTTTCTCCAATGCCCGCCATAAGGAGCGGACCTTTTCAGTCCAGGACGACCATGAAGAACTCCTGCGTCTGGCAATGGCACGCCTCTCGTACAATGGCCTGTTGCTGTTTTCCACCAACTACCGAAAGTTTTCCATGTCCGACCATCTATACAGCGATTTCGACGTTCTCGAGATAACCGATCAGACCCTGCCCAGAGATTTCAAACAGAAGGGGCGCATTCACCGCTCTTTTGAATTCCGGCACCGGCAGGACAATCCGGAAGATACGGAACTATGATCGACCCTGGTCGGGAAATGGTGCAGAACGTTGCTGAGTAATGGTGGTAAGGGTTCGCTCAAAAATAACTTCGTTGAGGTGAGGTGTAATGTGGACATTTAGAGAAGTGATCTGATTGCATGCAACCGCAGGCGTAGCAGGGCTACGCCTACGGATTGCATAATTGAAGATCGCTTTTCTAAATGTTCAAAGTGCGCCTCAGAATGCGAAGTTATTGTTG
>DRKH01000126.1 GCA_011051825.1 Desulfobulbus sp. | reverse complement strand
TAGCCCAACCACCACCTGTAACTGTTTAGGAGTGCTCCATATCTGTGCAGTCAGGCCTGTGAACTATAGTGATTCCTATGTGAATCAGGCCTGACCGTGCAGAGAGGTAAGCGTAGACTCCGTGGGGTGCTCCTGAACAGTTACCCTTATGTATAATTATCGCCCGCAAGGGCGGGCTCCCGCGCTATTCTCAGCCCCTGATATTATAGAAAATTTGTGTTAGCTTGACGGCCATGAGAGGTACAGGGCAGGTGAAACCATATAATTACAAACCCTGTAACGGGATACATTACCGGGGCTGATCCTGAAAAAATCCATGGATCAGATTATCGGTCCCGAGCTGTTCGAGGGAGACGTCTACCAGATGCAGGGCTGAATCTGCCGAGGCGGCCGAATACCCTTGCACGAGTGGCGTACCGGCATCACCGATAAAAAAAGGGGCGATAAAGAGATAGGCCTCGTCAAAGAGTCCATGACGCAGGAAGGACCCATGGACACCGGCCCCACCTTCCACGAGGATGGAGAGAATATTATTCCGGCCGAGAACACTGAGGACTTCTGCAAGATCGACATGGTTCCGGCTGGTGGCTGCAACCCGTTTAACAACAGCACCCGCCTGCCGCAAAACGGATTCTTTTTCTATCGATGCCTCATGGGTGCAGAAGATCCAGGTTTCGGCCGGGGAATCCTGGACAAACAGGGTTGAATCCGGGGCAATGCGCAGTCGGCTGTCAAGGATGACTCGTAACGGATCTCTGCCCTCCCGATTGGCCAGCCGGGTGGTCAGTGACGGGTTGTCTATTTCGGCCGTCTCCACGCCGATGAGAATGGCATCCATCTGATCACGGAGGTTGTGTACGGCTTGATTGGCTGCCCTGCCTGTAACAGCACCGCCCTGCCCTTTCCTGTAGGTTATGCGCCCGTCCAGGCTCATGCCGGCCTTCATGACCACCCAGGGTGTTCCGGTTGTTGTATGCTTGATAAAGGGAAGATTCAGGATGCGGCACTCACGCTCACAGACCCCCTTGGTCACCTCGATGCCATGGGCAAGAAGATATTCGGCACCGCCGCGGGCAAGGGGGTTAGGATCGCTGAGCCCGATAACAACCCGGCTAAGACCGGCAGCGACCACGGCATGACTGCAGGGGGGGGTTCTGCCGGTATGATTGCAGGGTTCCAGGGTGACATACATCGTCGCTCCCCGGGCTGCGGCTCCGGCATCGGCAAGGGCATGGACTTCTGCATGGGGCGTTCCGGCCCGTTTATGATATCCCCTGCCGACGATATGACCGTCACGGACAATGAGCGCCCCGACACAGGGATTGGGAGCGGTTCGCCCCAGGCCCTTTCTTGCCTCATCCAGGGCAAGTTCCATAAAAAAACGATCGTTCTCCGACATGGCGTGACTGTTCAAATGGGTTACAACAGGGGGTTCAAGTGGATTCCCTTTCGCCGAGAAAAATTTTCAACTCATCCATGAACTCATTTACATCCTTGAACTGTCTGTATACAGAGGCAAAGCGGACATATGCAACCTCGTCGAGTGCGGGCAGGGACTCCATGACCCATTCACCAATCTGAGCGGTGGTCACCTCTTTACCGCCTGCGTCCTGCAGCTTCCGCTCAATGTCATCGACAAAGGCATCAATATCCGCAACACTGACCGGTAATTTTTCACAGGCCTTCTCCAGGCCGGTTATTATTTTGCCTCGATCCCACGGCTCCCGGCGCCCATCTTTTTTAATCAACATGGGCAGCATCAGCTCTATCCGCTCATAGGTGGTAAATCGCTGCTCGCAATTTGCACAGGCACGCCGCCTTCGGGTAATGGTCTTGTCCTTGTTTAAGCGCGAATCAATAACTCGATTATCAAGATGATCACAATACGGACATTTCATCGTCTGCTCCTGCTACTGTTCATACCGGTGTAGATCCGGATAAATCGGCAGCCGGTCGCAGAGGGTGCGAACCTCCTGCCTGATCTCGCCGAGAACGGCGGGGTCACGGGAACTGATGACACGATTAATCCAGTCGGCAATCATGACCATTTCCGGTTCCTTGAGGCCACGGGTGGTCACTGCCGGAGTACCGATCCTGACCCCGCCGGTTACGAAACGTGACTGGGTATCAAAGGGAATGGCATTTTTATTCACCGTCAAACCGGCATCCTCAAGCAGGTGTTCAGCCTCCTTTCCGGTAATATCCTTACTGTTGAGATCAATCAGCATCAGATGATTGTCCGTACCTCCGGAAACCACTCGAAAACCGCGGCGATGCAGCTCGGCGGCCAACACTTCGGCATTCTTGACCACCTGGCGTTGATATTGAACAAACTCGGGGGTCATGGCCTCTTTAAAGGCCACGGCCTTAGCGGCAATCACGTGCACCAATGGTCCGCCCTGGATTCCTGGAAAGATATTGGAATCAAGGGCTTTGGCATGCTTCTCTCTAGCCAGGATCAAACCACCTCGCGGTCCGCGCAGCGTTTTATGGGTGGTGGTGGTGACAAAATCGGCATAGGGGATCGGTGAAGGATGAACGCCTGCGGCTATCAGACCGGCGATATGGGCCATATCGACCATGAACAGCGCCCCGATCTGGTCGGCAATATGCCGAAATCGTTCAAAATCAATAACCCTTGGATAGGCGCTGGCACCGGCAACGATCATCTTGGGTCGATTTTCAAAGGCAATACGCTCCACCTCGTCCATATTAATGGTCTCGCTGTCACGCTGGACCCCATAGGATATAAAATTAAAGAGCTTGCCGGAAAAGCTGACGCTGGCGCCATGGGTCAGATGACCACCATGGGCAAGGTCCATACCAAGCACCTTGTCGCCGGCCTTCAAGGTTGCAAAATAGACCGCCATATTGGCCTGGCTGCCGGAGTGCGGCTGGACATTGGCATATTCGGCCCCAAAAATCTCCTTTGCCCGGTTTATGGCCAGTGCCTCTACCTCATCGGCATAATCACAGCCACCGTAATAGCGACGATTGGGATACCCTTCTGCATACTTGTTGGTAAAAATAGACCCCTGTGCTTCCAGAACCGCCTTGGAAACAATATTCTCAGAAGCTATCAGTTCCAGCTGGTTACTCTGCCGTTCCAATTCGTACTGGATGTATCGAAATACCTCCGGATCAGTTTGTTCTAAAATAGCCATTAATTGTGCCTTAACAAAAAAAAAATAAATACGTGCCGGAAAAAGCCTGTACAGGGAATCCGGCATTCTATGGACAAAAAACCGGCAGCCTGCTGCTCCAGGTCTGCCGGTTACTCAAACTGGGTTCAACACATCTTAGGGACTGTAAGGAAATAAGTGTAACAATATTGCGCCGAATTTTCGTTCATTTTCAAGGCGTGAAAAGAGTTGCATAGCAGTGTTATGTAACTTTTTTCGCAACGCAGAAAATGGGCGAAAAGGCAAGCAAGATGTTACAGTTATTTGTACACAGTCCCTTAGCTGGTAATCCGTCACAGGCACCCAGCCTTCGCGCGGTCACGCCTGCCCGTATAGAGGGGCTATAACGACCATGCGTGCCTGCGCAGATAAGCGGAGCGCAGCAGAGACTTCGAATTCCGGGCACCTGTGCCGGCTTATATTTTCCAGGTAATTGATCACAGTTACATAGCCGGTGATCAATTACCTTAGCTGAGCATATCAATTCTGCGTTGATGTCGACCACCTTCAAAAGCCGTCTCCAGCCAGGTGCCGACGACGTCAAGGGCGACTTCAATGCCGAGGACACGACCGCCGAAACAGAGAATATTGGCATTATTATGTTGCCTGCTCATCCTGGCAGTATATGCCTCATGACAGAGTGCAGCCCGTATATCCCTATGCCGGTTTGCTGCAATGGAAATGCCAATACCTGTTCCGCAGATCAAAATGCCCTGCGGACAGCTCCCCTCCTGAACAAGTTTACAGACCTTGTTCGCAATTTCAGGGTAATCAACCGAGTCTTTTGAATAGCAACCGGCATCCTCGACCTCATGACCGAGATCACGCAGAAAGGCTGCCACGATTTCCTTCATATCAAACCCGCCATGATCACTGCCGATTGCTATTTTCACTGTTCATGCACTCCTTTTATTGCTCAAACCGTTTCATGATGATAACCCCGTTTGTTCCGCCGAATCCAAAGGAATTGGACATGGCGGTTAGCGGCTTCAACTCTCTGGCCGTATTCGGGACATAGTCAAGATCACAGGCCGGATCGGGATTCTCGAGGTTTACCGTAGGAGGAACGATCCCGTGCAGCAGAGTGAGGGCCGTAAAGGCGGCCTCAATGCCGCCGGCCCCGCCCAGCATATGACCGGTCATTGATTTGGTTGAGCTGATGGCCAGTTTACGGGCATGCTCCTTGAAAACGGTTTTTATTGCTGCAGTTTCACAACGATCATTGAGCGGAGTGGAAGTCCCGTGGGCATTGATGTAGGAGATGTCCTCGGGATTCATCCCCGCATCCTGCAAAGCCATGGCCATACAGCGGGCCCCACCTTCTCCATCTTCAGGCGGAGCGGCTATGTGGTAGGCATCACTGGTCTGGCCGTATCCGACGATCTCGGCATATATATTCGCGCCCCTCTTGCGGGCGGACTCCAGTTCTTCAAGAACGATCATACCGGCACCTTCGGCAATGATGAACCCGTCACGATCCCGATCAAAAGGCCGTGATGCCTGTTCAGGCGCATCGTTGCGAGTCGACAACGCCTTCATGGAACTGAAGCCGCCGACCGCCATCGGACAGATAACGGATTCAGCCCCTCCACTGACGACCACGTCACAGTCGCCATAGACAATATGCCGAAAGGCTTCACCAACGGCATGGGTTCCGGCGGCACAGGCGGTCGACAAGGCCAGATTCGGCCCCTTGGCCCCGAGATGCATGGAAATCTGCCCGGACGGCATATTGGGAATGACCCGGGGGATAAAAAAAGGTGTAATCCTCCTTGGCCCCCGATTTCTGTAGACATCATGGTACTCTTCAATGGTCGGAAGACCACCCATACCGCAACCGGTGATGACACCGATACGGTGTGCATTCTCATCGGTAACGCAAAGACCACTTTCCTTCCAGGCCATGTCAGCTGCGGCAATGGCATATTGAACAAAATGATCCAGATTTCTGGCCTGTTTTTTTTCAAACCAGAGCGAAGGGTCAAAATCCGTTACTTCAGCAGCAATCCGGGCCGAAAAAGCAGCGGCATCAAAACGGGTTATCGGACCTATTCCGCTTTGCCCCTCTATCAATCTCTGCCAGGTTTTTTCCGTCCCGGTACCCAGTGGAGTAACCAGTCCAACCCCGGTAACAACAACCCTTCGTTTCACGATCTCAACCCTGTCTTATCCTTGAATCTTGTTGACGAAGTCAATAGCATCCTGCACGGTGGCAATCTTTTCGGCCTCTTCATCGGGAATCTCGACATCAAATTCCTCTTCCATGGCCATGATCAGCTCGACAAGATCCAGCGAGTCAGCCCCAAGGTCATCGACAAAGGAGGCCCCGGAAACGACTTTTTCCTTATCAACACTGAGCTGCTCAACAATAATATCCGCCATTTTTTCTTCAATTGCCATTGTTCCTCTCCTGCATCTGGTTGTTTTTTTTAAGGTGTTCTGTTGCTTCGTGTCGGCTGTCGAGCACGAAAATTCACAGTTAATTTGTAACTGTTCAGGAGCACCCCATCTCTGCACGGTCAGGCCTGATTCACATAGGAATCACTATAGTTCACAGGCCTGACTGCACAGATATGGAGCACTCCTGAACAGTTACAGGTGGTGGTTGGGCTAGTTCTCTGCCCCTACCT
>DRKH01000125.1 GCA_011051825.1 Desulfobulbus sp. | reverse complement strand
ATGTGGACATTTAGAGAAGTGATCTGATTGCATGCAACCGCAGGCGTAGCAGGGCTACGTCGAGGATTGCATAATTGAAGATCGCTTTTCTAAATGTTCAAAGTGCGCCTCAGAATGCGAAGTTATTGTTGAGCGAGCCCTAAGCGTAGCGAAGACCCCGAGAAAATGATACCCTATATTTTTTTGTAATTTCAGTAGGGGAGGTTGGCGTAGAACGATTTTGCCCTCAATGTTGGGTTTCGCTGTTACGCTGTTTGTATCCCAGGGTTCAGCTTATTCGCATAACTGAGTGAAACCCAACATGACAGGTAATCGACGCTCAACCACAACCTACTTCGTTTCTATTCATCGCCAGCCAGTGTTTTTCGGATCGCCTGGAGCAGTTTGTCGATGGCTATCGGCTTCATGAGAAAAGAATGGATACCAAGGGCGGTCGCCTTTTCCCGGTTGATTAATTCGCTGAATCCCGTACAGAGTATGACCGGCATGTCCGGACGAATCGCAAAGACGTGTTCTATCAGGTCCAGGCCGGTGAGATGGGGCATGGTCATGTCGGTAATCAGAAGATCAAAGTCATTGGGGTGTTCGCGGAAAAGCTGCAGGGCCACGTCGCTCCTGTTGGTGACTTTTACCTGATAGCCGAGTTCGGCCAGTACGGCATGCAGCATATGGGTGATTGTCTCTTCATCATCCACAACCAGCAATCTCTCGTTGCCCGTCGGCAGTGTCATTGCCGTCGGACTCCCTGCAAATTCCGTGGATTCGGCTGTTATCGCCGGTAGGTACACATGAAAGGTCGTCCCCTTCCCCGGTTCGCTGTAGACGGTGATGTGGCCGCCGTAACTCCTCACGATCCCATGAATAATGGCCAGTCCCAGGCCGGTTCCTTCGCCTTTGTTCTTGGTCGTGAAATAGGGCTCGAAAATTTTACTCATTGTCTGCGTATCCATGCCGCAGCCTGTGTCACTGACCTCAATGACGACATAGGGACCGGGCTCCATCTCCATGCCCAGTACCTTGGAATTGCCGGTTGAGATGTCTAGCTGTTTCAAGACAACGGCCAGCACTCCGCCGTCTTCACGCATCGCATGGTAGGCGTTGGTACAGAGGTTCATTACAATTTGCTGCATCTGGGTGGGATCACCGAGTATTGACCCGCATTCCCTGGAGATATTCTCACGGATTTCAATGGTGGTCGGCAGGGAGGAACGAAGCAGTTTCAACGTCTCTTTGATCAGCGGGTAGGGCTGCAGAGGTTTCTTTTCATGGGTGGTCTGGCGACTGAAGGTCAGGATCTGCTGGACGAGTTCCTTGGCACGGAGTCCGGCACTGTGAATCGCTTTCAGGTGGGACGCCACCGGGTCCGACGGTTCGATCATATTGGCGGTCAGTTCCGCGTAGCCGAGAATCGGAGTCAGGATATTGTTGAAGTCATGGGCGATTCCTCCGGCCAGGGTACCGACCGCCTCCATCTTCTGCGCCTGCTGGAGCTTGGATTCGAGTATTTTGCTCTCGGTGACGTCTTTAACGATATGGACGCAGCCGTGCAGATTCTTTTCGTCGCTGACCAGTGGGGAAGTAACGACCTCAAAGGTCTTTCCAAGTTTTTCATGCCGGATCGTGGCCTGATGCGATTGAAGATCGTTGAAGGTTTCAAGTTCCGGGCAGCCGGGACAGGGGCTGGTCGCATCTCTGAAGATTGAATAACAGTATCGGCCGACCAGTTCTTCCGGTTCAGTAGCAAAGAGCTTGCCGGCGGCCCGGTTGGCCCGGGTAATCCGCATCTCCCGATCATGAATGGTAATGGCCAGATCGGTGGCGTTAAAGGTCTCCTCCCATTGTTCCTTTGCTTTCTTGACCGCCAGGTCGGTCTGTTTCTGTTTGAGAATGGCCAGGGTACTGTTCATGAACAGCCTGAGCTGCTGGAGATCCTCCTGGCCGTAGGGTGCCTCCTTGTTTCCGACTCCGGCAACGGCGATGATCTTGTCCCCGTCGAATATCGGTATGCTCATATGGCGGTGCACCTGAAAATGACCCTCGGGGTAGCCCTTGCGGTTGGGAGTGTTGGGGTAGTCGTTATGAATGACCGGTTCGCGAAGGCGGATACTGTCGGCCCATATGCCTGCCTTGTCTATGGAGTAATGCTGTCGTTTAGCGGGAGGGCATTTTTCAAAAATGGATTTCGGCCACGAGAAAATACCCGTGAGTTCCAGCTCATCCCGGATAAAGCGCAGGTAGCCGACTTCGCTGTTGGTCAACCGTACCGCCTCTTTCAGGGCATAATCGATCAGAGCCTCTCTGCTTTTCCACTCATTTCGAGACAGGGTAAGGAGAGATTCAACCCGTTCCGTGTTCAGGGTCCGATGAATTTCCGCCTCCTTGGTCTCGGTGATGTCGGTGGCTATTTCAAGGCGGACCAGCCGGCCGTCGACCCAGTGAATGGCCCGGTCCAGGATGTAGTACCAGCGATTGTTTCTGCTGTTTTGAAATTCCCAGGTGTAGACTTCGGCGGGAGTGCCGTCGGCAGACAGCAGGTATTTGTTGGTGCAGAAACTGCAGGGGCCGGTCTGTCCCTTCTGGATCGACTGCCAGCAGGTTTTACCGGTGATGTCACCGATCAGGTCACGGCAGTATCTGTTGATGAAGAGGACTTCATAGGTGGTCATGTCCGCCACATAGACAATGGCTTCCAGGCTGTCCAGGACTGCTTTCAGGCGTGCATGGGCGGCTGTCAGACCACGGTGGGCCAGGCGTTGTTCTTCCAGTTGTCTGTTCAGGGCATTAAACCGGTCGCCGCTGCCTTGGGCCGGGGTACAGCGTAAAAAAACGGCTGGAGGTCCGTCCGGGTCCGGATGGACCCGGTAGCCCTGACACCGGTATCTCCTGGTTTGGCCGTCACTGTCCAGAAAGGTGAGCGATCCCGGCATCTGCTGTCGGTTACCCAGGCAGGTTCTCAGGTAGGAGGTGACGGATTCGGCGTCATCAACAGTGAACCCGGGCAGCAGGAGACCGATTCCCTGTTTCCGGTCCAGGCCCAGTGCTTTTTCAGCAGCCCTGTTCAGTGCAAGAATTCGACCTGTCTTGTTCAGCAGAAATACGGCTTCGGGCCATGGATCGCCTATCTCGTGTAAAAAATCGGCAGGATTCATGGGATCCTACCCCTGAGCCGTACTGTAATATTCTCTGCCTTCGGCCGCTTCGGCCGAAGGCGTCGATTGCAGGTAGATGACGACTCTGCACTGCCTGCACCTGTCGGCAATGGTTTCTTCAAGCGATACCTTGGCATAGCCGAGATTCTCAGCAGTGATGACCCCGAAAACGTTTGAAGTCATCATGCACATTGACGGCCGGTCCAGGACCATCTCTTCAAAGGGACAGCTGGTATTCTGGAGGATGATTTTTTCCTGGTCCTGACTGATCAGGGAGAAACTACCTTGAATCCTTCTCTTGAGGTCAACCAGGACTTCCGCCACCTGCCTGCGGTTGAGGGAGGCAACTCCAAGTTCCCTGGTGTAGAGGTCGTTAATCCAGTTGCCGATGTGCTGCCCCACCAGGCTGATATAACCGGCGGCTTCATCATGGCCGACAATCTGCTCCAGGGTACCGGCAAGATCCCGAATCAGGCTGCGCAGAAAAAAGTCTCTGTTCAAAGGCAGTTCCAGGTCGTGTACCGGTATGGTCTGATTGCTCATAAGCGTCTCTGTATTTTTAAGCGGTCGATATGCGGAAGCCGGAACGGAGTACTGGTGTTTTTGAGCCCTGTTTCACGCGGATCAGCTCACCTCTTTAGCATAGTATCGCATAATCGTTTGCCTATCAAATGCTTTTATATCCGTTGTTTTTCAGCATGCCACCCTGTGGTGGTTATGGTTTTGGATACCTTTGGCCTGTTCAGGGCCCATGCCGGCATGGTCAGCTGTCGGTTCGGTACGGTTTACAACAGGGCAATGGACTCAACAATGTTGTCAGTTCATCAAAAGCATCAACCACGGCAGCGGCGGTTTTCCGGTGAAGCGGGCGCCCGGCACGTAGCCTTTGATAAAATCCACGAATGCCGAAGTTCGGGTATAAACCCCGTACCAGCCGAAATAATCTTTACATGGTGCCCCGTACGAGACCAGGCCGACATGGGTCCACCTGTTGTCAATGCTGGTCACCACCGGTCCGCCGCTGTCACCGCTGCAGACATCTTTTCCTTCATACCAGCCGGCACAGAGCTGGGATCCGATAAGGGGGGACGGGTAGATGTTGTTACAGTAACTGTCTGCCACCACCGGCAGGTTAACCTGCCGCAGTCTTTCCGGCCAGTACCAGTCGGTGGAGCCGTCGGCCAGGCCCCAGCCGATGGCGGTCAGTATCCGGCCCAGCAGGGAAACCGGTGCGTCTTCAATGGATTTGCCGGAAAAAAGGGTGATTGTCGGCTGACTTGAGGGCTGGGACAGCTCAATCAGGGCAATATCATCAGTCAATGTCGTGGGATTGTAGCCGGGATGGATGTGCAGGCTTTTTGCCGGAATCCGGCTGCCTGAAAAATTTTTCAGATCAAAGGCTCCGACGGCAACGTTGATGTCATCCTTGGTCAGACCTTTGACACAGTGGGCCGCAGTCAGGATCCAGTTTTTGTCGATGAGTACTCCGCTGCAGTATTGAGCCAGATACATGTTAGGTTGAGCGGAGCGCAGCAGGGCGGCCATCCACGGCCAGTCCCCTGCTTTCGACTCAGTCCCGCCGAGGATCTTGGTCGAAATATCGACCGGATCGGAAGATGTCTTTGTGGAATCATCTGCAAAAACAGGATGGGCCAGAATAAGCAGGGCAAGCAACAGCTGGAGTATGATTTTCAGGAACATATCTTGTAAACGTATTTTAAGGGATGAATGATTAACCGTATTCTGTCTTCTATGTTTTTTCTGATTACGTACAAAACTCAGCTTTTCACAATTCAGGGATAACATCGCTTGTTTTTCAGGGTTGCAGAGCCCTGTAATTCATAATTATTTCACTGGCTCGTAATGCCCATCCGATATTCAGCGATGGTATCCCTTGCATTCGGCTGAGGATTGTGGGTAATCAGAATGTTTTTTGTATTCTATGTTTTTCTCCGAAAATAGTCCACCAGGCAATGTCGATTCAGGCTATTTTCAACCTTTGTTGCGGCTGTGAAATAAAAAAAATTTTGGTCCAGCCTGCTGGTTTGTCTCTCAAAATACAATCCGATTACCGGATGTATTGGTTCAGCCGGGGCTTGCCGATCATCCGCAGCAGGTGTGCCCAGTGACCTCTATACCGTCAGTTTTCTGAAATCATAGCCCGACGGGTGCTGGAAGACCCGGAGGTCAAATTGGGGCAGGGCGGCGATCAGATGGTCGAAGATGTCGGCCTGGATGGCCTCGTACCGGGCCCAGGCCTGATCGTTACTGAATACATAGATCTGCAGAGGCAGGCCCTCGGGGCCCGGTTTGAGCTGGCGAACCAGAAAGGTCATGTCTTTATGGATTTTCGGATTCTGTTTGAGGTAGGCAATGGTGTAGGCCCGGAACAATCCTGCATTGGTCTGGCGGCGGCCGTTGATGATGGTTGAGGTGTCTATTTCATGTTCCCGGTTGAACTGTTCGATTTCCTGCTGCCGGTTGCGGATGTAGTCGGTCAGGAGTTCTATTTTTGCCATATCCTCCAGCTCGGCGTCGCTTAAGAAGCGGATTGAGGTCATGTCCAGGTTCAATGACCGCTTGATCCGGCGGCCGCCGGATTCGGACATGCCGCGCCAGTTCTTAAAGGATTTGGAGATCAGGGCATAGGTGGGGATGGTGGTGATGGTCTTGTCCCAGTTGCGGACCCGGACCGAGTGAATGGAAATCTCGATTACGTCGCCGTCGGCATCATACGAGGGCATTTCGATCCAGTCGCCCACCCGGACCATGTCGGTGCCGGTCAGCTGGATCGAGGCGATAAAGCCGAGAATCGAGTCGCGAAAGACCAGCATGGTCACGGCGGTCAGGCCGCCCATGACCGAGAGCAGTCCCCAGGGAGAGCGGTCGGTGAGGACCCCGATCAGGAAAATCAGGCCAAGGACATAGACCAGAATCTTGGCCGCATCAATGTAGCCGCGGATGGTCTTTCCCGATTTACCATGCAGTTCCCGGTAAATATCGTTTATAGCCCCGAGCAGCCCGTTTACGGCCCCGATTCCGACCAGGACAAAACCCCCGGTAATCAGGCGGCGCAGTATTTCGGCGCCCTGTGAATCAGGCGGCAGCAGCAGGTCCTGGGCAAGATGAAAGATGAGCACCGGCACAAGCCAGGACAGGCGCTGGAAAAAATGATTGTTGACCAGGGCATCGTCCCAGTGCAACCGGTTGCCGCGGACCACATGGTGGATAAAACGGAGCAGGCTGCGGCGGACGGCCCAGGTTGCAACCATAGCCAGGACAAAAACCAGTATTATGGTGGCGCCGTAGGTGATCAGCTCCGCCGCCTGTTCAGGCAGACCGATCTGCTGCAGATATGCGGGAATAATGTCTTCGGTCATATACTCTCACCTATCCATTGTTCAATCAAAGCCCTGGTCGGCAGAAGCCCGGAACTTTTGAGCTGTCCGTTGATCATCAAGGCCGGGGTCTGGAGAACACCGGCCCTGCCGATTTCATCCGGGTCGTGGATCTGCTCGATGTCGGCCCCGATATCCATTGCAGCCAGGACCTCGATAACCAGGGTCTGCAGACTGTTACAGCTGACACAGCCGGGTCCGAATATCCGGATCACCAGTCCCTCCTGTTCTCCGGTCGCTCCCTGCAGGTGCTTTGCATATTCCTTGAACAGGGCAATTTTGTATTTTTCCACCATGTTCGGAGGAATATAGTTCTTTTCCTTGATGGCCTGAAACAGGAAATCCATTGCCTCGGCCTCGGCAAGTCCATCGGCAGCAGCCTTGTTTATGGCAAGATCCAGCCCGATCAGGCCGATGCTGGTGGTTCCGATGCGGATTGTACGGGAAGTGGCGGCGTCCATAGGGGAAATCAGGTTGAGGTTGACCGGTTTGGGTTGTCTGCGTCTGCAAACTGCAAACTGCAAAGGGAAAATACAACAAGAAGGCCCGCAGGTAAACCGCTATCGGAAATATGCGGGAAAAAATACTCCGTTTCTGGTACGCTTTGCCCATGAGTGGAGAAGCAAAACAAATAGCCTGTTCCCGGATTTGCGCCCTGTTCTCGCCGGAATTACTGCAGCATTTGTCGTCTATTGCCAAGAGACAGCCGAGCGGAATCTATATTGCCGGCGGCACGGTCCGCGATCTGATCCTTGGTCGTACACCTGCTGATGTGGACCTCACCGTGGCCTGTCATGCCAGGGCCTGGGCCGGGGAGCTTGCCCGTTTGACCGGCGGGGCGTTTGTGGAACTGGGAAGGGAGGAGGATGCTGCCCGGGTGGTGTGGCGGGACGAAGTGATTGATTTTTCCTCTTTTCGGGCCGGCGCAGTGTCCATTGACCAGGAACTGACCAAACGTGACCTGACCGTCAACGCCCTTGGCCTGGAGATTGATCCGCTGGTTGCCGGATCCGGTTGTGACGAGGACACCGAGTTTGCCGTTATCGATCCCGTTGGCGGTCTGGATGATCTTGCCGCCGGACTGATCCGGGTCTGTTCAAAACAGGCACTGCCGGATGACCCGCTGCGCATGCTACGGGTATTCCGGTTTGCGGCAACACTTGCATTTGATATTGATCCTGATGCATTAACCGAGGTTCGCCTGCACCGTGAGCGCATTGCAAAGGTCGCGGCGGAGCGTATTGCCCATGAGCTTGATCTGATCATGGCAACTGAGCGGGCCTATCCCGCCTTTGTTCAGATGGCGGCAACGGGCCTCCTCTTTGAACTCCTGCCGGAGCTGCGGGCCGGGATCGGAATGGAGCAGCCGGCAAGCCACCATCTTGATGTCTTTGATCATCTGCTTGAAACCCTGCATCAGATGGAGCGGATTCAGAACAATCCCGGCCGCTATTTCGCCGGCAATGGTGCGATCATGGCCTCCTGGATCCGGCAGGACAACCATTGCCGGCAACTGAAGTGGGCGGCCCTGTTTCACGATGTGGGCAAACCGACGACGTTTGGCATCAACGAGGATAAAGGCGGTCGTATCACCTTTTATAATCATGACCTGCAGGGTGCGGATATCTTTATGCGTATTGCAGGGCGCCTGCGTTGGTCAAGGGCGGACACCCAGGCTGTTGCCGCCCTGGTCGCCGCCCATATGCGGCCGTTTTTTCTGGCCAATAACCAGCGTCAGGGAATCTTATCTCTCAAGGCCTGTCTGCGGCTGGTCCGTAAGGTGGGTGAAGATCTGCCCGGCCTGTTTATGCTGGCCATGGCCGATGCCCTGGCCGGAAAGGGTGAGGGCAGTCCGGAGGAGATTGAGCAGGAGGTTGCCGGTCTGTTTGAGCGTCTGCTCCAGGTTCATGAAGAGCATGTCAAACCTGTTCGGGCAGCTCCGCCTCTGCTCACCGGCCGTGACCTGATCCGGGATCTGGGGCTTGAACCCGGCCCCCTGTTTAGAACAATTCTGGATGGGGTGGAAGAGGCCCGGATGGAGCACCGGATCAGCACCCGAAAACAGGCACTGGAGCTGGCTGCCCGCTATGCTGAAGTGAAATTTAAAACTCCGAACTCCGAACTCTGAACTCTGAACTTCGAACCCGAAACCCGAAACCCGAAACCCGAAACCCGGAACCCAAAAACCAAAACCCGTACATCCATGCGTAAAGAAAAAGATTTTTATTTTAAGAAGGCCAAAAAAGAGAACTATCCCGCCCGTTCGGTCTACAAACTCGAAGAGGCGCACAACAAGTATCGGTTCTTGAAAAAGGGCAAGAGAATCCTCGACCTGGGCTGTCATCCGGGCAGCTGGAGCCTGTATACCGCCGCCGAAATCGGTCCCAAGGGAACCGTTGTCGGGGTGGACCTGCAGTACACCGAAATAGAGGGGCAAAAAGGCAATGCTGAAATTCACTGGCTCTGTTATGATGTCTACGCCGAGGAGCTGGTACAGACCTTGAAAAAACAGTGGCCCGGTTTTCATGTGGTACTCAGCGACATGGCACCTCGAACCACGGGCAGTCAATATGCCGATCATCAGCATTCGCTCAGACTTTCCCGGCGGGTTCTGGAACTGGCGCGAATTTTTCTGCATCCGAAGGGAACCCTGTACTGCAAGGTTTTTCAGGGGGCGGATTTTCCGGAGTTCATCCAGGAGTGCAAGCCGTTGTTTGAGACCGTCAAGGTCGTTAAACCGGCGAGTTCCCGGCAGGAGAGCCGAGAGGTTTTTGTGTTGGCCCGTGGTTTTCGACCTCCGGCCCGCAAATCAAGTTGAATTGTGAACAGGTATTAGGTAGAAATCTGAATATATAGTATTTTTAAGGAGTTGAACAGTGTCAGGACATTCAAAATGGAGCACCATTAAGCGGAAAAAAGGTGCCAATGATGCCAAGAGAGGGAAAATATTCACCAAGTTGATCAAGGAAATCACCATAGCGGCCCGCATGGGCGGCGGTGATCCCGACGGCAACCCGAGGCTCAGGACTGCCGTTATTGCGGCAAAATCCGAGAACATGCCCAAGGATAACATTGCCAGGGCGATCAAGAAGGGAACCGGCGATCTGGACGGCGCAGTTTACGAGGAGATCCTTTATGAAGGATATGGTCCCGGCGGGGTGGCGGTTCTGGTGGAAACCATGACCGACAATAAAAACCGGACCGTTGCCGATGTACGCCATTTTTTTGCAAAAAGCGGTGGTAACCTGGGTGAGTCCGGCTGTGTGGCCTGGATGTTTGACAAAAAGGGTTCGATCATGGTGGACCGGGAAGGGGTCGACGAAGAAGAACTGATGGATCTGGCCATTGAGGCCGGGGCAGAGGATGTAATTGAAGATGAAACCACCTTTCAGATCCTGACCGAGCCCGATGACTTCAGCGAAGTTGTGGAGAATCTTGAAAAGAGCGGGGTCAAATGCCTTGAGGCTTCGATTACCATGATTCCAAAGAACACGGTTGAGGTGGATGCAGAAAAGACCGCCAGATCCTTGATGAAGCTGCTGGATAATCTTGAAGATAACGACGATGTCCAGAAGGTGCATGCCAACTTTGATATCTCCGACGAACTGATGGAAACCTTGTCCTGAATGATGTGGCCCTCTCTGTCGGAAACCGGAATTCTCCCGGCAAAGACCGCTTCAGGCGGGCTGAATGGAGCTGACGGCCCAGGGAATGCGGATTCTCGGTATTGATCCGGGCTCACGGGTTACCGGATACGGGGTCATCGACTGCCGGGGGACGGAGATAGGTTTTATTACCTGCGGCACCATTCGCATGCAGACGGAAACCGATTTTTCCCGGCGCCTGTTTATGATTTTTGAGGGATTGGGCAAGGTCATTGAAGAGCACCGACCCGAGGTCGCGGCCGTGGAAGATCTGTTTGTGGCCCATAATCCCCGTTCCGCCCTTAAACTCGGGCAGGCGCGCGGAGCGGCGATTGTCGCTGCCCGGCTGAAAAAGTTACCGGTTTTTGATTATACCCCGAGAAAGGTCAAGCAGAGCGTAGCCGGATACGGACAGGCGGAAAAAAGTCAGGTTCAGGAGATGGTTCGGGTTTTGCTTGAGCTCAGTGCCGTACCGACTTCGGATGCCGCCGATGCCCTTGCCGTTGCTATCTGTCATGCAAATCATAGATATACAGCTCCCTTTGCAGGTTAGATTCAATCCACTCTCTACCACCTGACCCCTAACCCCTGACCCCTAACCCCTGAATATGATAGCCTCGCTCAGCGGAAAAATTTTCACGAAACAGATTGATTCCATTATCATTGATGTGGGCGGGGTCGGCTATGAGGTGATCATTTCCAGCCGGACCCATGACGCGCTGCCGGCTGTCGGTGAAGATGCCTTTCTCCTGATCCGGACCAATGTCCGGGAAGATGCCATTACCCTGTACGGGTTTTGTGAGCAGGAGGAAAAAGACCTTTTTCTGCTGCTCAACTCCGTGTCCGGAATCGGGCCCAAGCTTGCGCTCGGCATCCTCTCCGGGATCAGTGCCCCGGAGCTGTGCCAGGCGATCAGCACCAAGGATTTTGCCCGCCTGACGGCCCTGTCCGGGGTGGGGAAAAAGACGGCCCAGCGTCTCTGTGTTGAGCTGGGTGAAAAGGTCGGCGCCCTGTCCTCGATGACGACCGTGCCGGGTGCGGTGCCGGCGGCTGAAGTGGCGGTTGAGGGCTTTGCCATGCAGGATGCGGTCTCGGCCCTGGTCAATCTCGGCTATCCCCGCAATACGGCCTGGCAGGCGCTGCGTTCCATTCAACAGCGGGATCCCGAGGCGGCGGCCCAGATGAAGGTGGAAGAGCTGCTCCGCCTTGCCCTGCAGGCCATGGCCTGAATCGCCGGAGACTGGTAACTCTACATTAATTCCTGACCCCTAATCCCTGGACTCTGTTATAGATGAACTTTGAAGAGGAAATAACCGGCAAACGGCTTGTTACCGGAGATGAACAGGCAGGAGATGTGGCGCCGGGTATGGATATCCGCCCGCGCCGTCTTGATCAGTATATCGGTCAGGAGCAGCTCAAACAGAGTCTGCGCATCTTTATCCAGGCCGCACGACAGCGTGGAGAGGCGCTGGATCATGTCCTGTTCCACGGTTTTCCCGGTCTGGGCAAGACTACCATGGCCTACATTATCGCCAATGAAATGGAGGCCGGGATCAAGGTTACCTCAGGACCGGTGATTGAAAAACCGGGCGATCTGGCCGCCATCCTCACCAGCCTCCAGGCCGGAGATATTCTTTTTATTGATGAAATTCACCGTTTGAACCATGTAGTTGAAGAAATTCTCTACCCGGCCATGGAAGACTATCAGCTCGATCTGGTCATCGGCCAGGGACCGGGTGCCCGTTCGGTAAAAATGGACCTGCCCCGTTTTACCCTGGTCGGGGCGACCACCCGTACCGGTCTGCTGACCCCGCCGCTTCGGGATCGCTTTGGAGTGATTCTCCGGTTGGAGTTTTACAGTCCCGAGGAACTGGTGCGGATTGTCAAACGATCGGCCGAACTCTTCGGGATCGGTATTGATGATGAAGGCGCCCTGGAACTCGGCCGACGCTCCCGGGGAACCCCCAGAATCGCCAACCGCCTGCTGCGGCGGGTGCGGGATTTTTCCGAGGTCGGCGGCCATACGGTCATCTCCCGCTCGGTGGCCGATGATGCCTTGAACATGCTGGCCGTGGACCGGTTTGGCCTTGATGAGATGGACCGGAGGATCCTGTTGACCCTGATCGATAAATTTCAGGGCGGACCCATCGGCCTGGACACTCTGGCCACGGCTGTCTGTGAGGAAAAAAATACCCTGGAAGATGTGTATGAGCCTTTTCTTATCCAGTCCGGATTTCTGGTTCGTACCCCCAGGGGGCGGATGGCGACGGTCAACGCCTACGAGCATTTTGACCGGCCCGTGCATGCTTCCGGAGTACGGCAGCCAGGGCTTTTTGATCAGAAGTAAAAGGGAGTGAGGAGTAAGGACATGGCTGGAAGGCGAACGGTTAAAGATATAATGGAAATGAAAGGCGGGCAACGGAAGATCTCCATGCTGACCGCCTATGATGCGCCCATGGCCGCACTTCTTGATCAGAGCGGCATTGATATCCTGCTGGTGGGTGATTCCCTGGGCATGGTTATTCTGGGCCTTGATTCCACTGTACCGGTGACCATGGAGCAGATGCTCCACCATGCGGCGGCTGTCAGGCGCGGCGCTCAAAACGCGCTTGTGATCGGGGACATGCCCTTTGGCTCCTACCAGGTGGCTCCCGGGGAAACCGTGAAAAACGGGGTTCGCTTTTTGAAAGAGGCCGGTTGTGACGGGGTCAAGCTTGAAGGTGGAGAAAGTGTCTGTGATGAGGTCCGGGCCCTGGTTCGGGCCGGGGTTCCGGTCATGGGCCATCTCGGCCTGACCCCGCAGACCGCCGGTCGGCTTGGCGGCTTCAAGGTCCAGGGTAAGAGTCTGGAGGCGGGCCGCACAATGCTGGCCGATGCCCGGGCCCTGGAAGATGCCGGCGCCTTCAGTCTTGTTCTGGAATGCGTACCTGGTCCGCTGGCCGAGGTCGTTACCCGCGGAATCTCAATTCCGACCTTTGGTATCGGCGCCGGTCCCCACTGTGACGGTCAGGTCCTGGTCACCAACGACATGCTCGGCCTGTTTGAAAAGTTTACCCCCGGTTTTGTTAAAAAATACCTTGATCTTGCCCCGCAGATGAAAGAGGCGATCACCGCCTTTCAAGACGAAATATCCAGCGGTGCGTTTCCCGCCCCGGAGCACTCCTTTGCCTCGGATGAGGATTTCAGTTCCTTGCTGGAGGAGTAACCGCCTCTTTACCCCATAGCCGTCAAGCTAAGAATAAATGTCATCGGCAGAAGCAAAAAGGGTGAGCATTGCCCACCAAAAAAAGCTGCCGAACCCCATGCACTCTATATGTAGCAACGTCTTTCCGACGAAGCAGCTATTATTATAACCCACTTTCTGCTGGTGGGCGGTGCCCACCCACACAAAACTGGTTTATCTTTTTGCCACCAATCGCCCGCAGGTAAGCGTAGACTCCGGGGGTGAGCTCCTGCAATACCGCTATCTCACGATATCGTTGACCTTTTGCGTTAGCTTGATGGCTGTGCCCTTTACCCTGCTTCAATTATCGCATTTCGTAACTTCAGGTAGACGCAAAAAAAACAGCCTTTACCCGGGAATGTAACTGTTTTGCTGAATTCCGCTGAATTCCGAGGACATAACTACGGGTTCTTCGATTTTGAGATAGCTCTTGATTAAATATCGTATAAATATTATATTTATCTTATGAAATGGCAAATAATAATCAGCGAAGAGTACGAAAAATGGTTCAGCGAATTACCTCGAAAAGATAAAATTGCTATAGCAACAGATTTAGAAGTCCTCAGGGAGATAGGACCAACATTAGGAAGACCACACGTGGATCAAATAAAGGGTTCGAAATATAGCAACTTAAAGGAATTAAGAACTAAAGTGACAGGTCATGTTTATAGAAGTCTATTTACCTTCGACCCGGAAAGACATGCTGTCCTTTTAAGTGGTGGGGATAAAAAAGGAAAAAATCAGGAGAAATTTTACAAACGGTTAATTGCTCAAGCTGAAATTGTTTTTGAAACTCACTTGAAAAATATGCAACAAAAACAAGGGTGAAAATATGAAATCATTAGATACACTATTGAAAGACAATTTCTCAAGAAAAGAAAGAGCCGAAATCCGCTTAAAATCAAAAGAAAAAATTGCTGGTGTTCGTCTGCAACAAGTACGCAAATCTCACCACATTACCCAAAAAGAATTAGCTAAAACAATGGGCTTATCTCAATCGGCTCTTTCTGAACTTGAGAGACGTCCCAATATTACCATAAATGCTATGCAACGTTATGTCGAAGCTCTTGGTGGTCATCTTGAGATTAAAGCTGTCTTTCAAGAAGGTAGCAAAGAATTACTTGCTTGAACTCAACGCAAACTCATCATGTTGCAAAAATTCGACTGGCTCCCGGCCAAGGGGGCTGTCTCCCAGTCGTTTTGAAGAAAAAGCATCGTGCCGGTCAGAGCCTGCCGGGGCCGACTCCACCCTGTTTGTTATTTACAGAGGAGTTCCGGCAGGATATAGATGTGTTCAGGAGACAGCCTTTTGCATCACGGAGCAATACGGTAACCTGAGGAGGACCATGCAATGAGTGTTCTGATTGGTGAGATGATCGTATGCGGACAACGCACAGGTGGTGAAGTACAGTT
>DRKH01000124.1 GCA_011051825.1 Desulfobulbus sp. | reverse complement strand
AAGTTCTTTCCATTATGGAACTCAACCTGTAACAACCCCTCCCATATTATCCGTCATCCCCGCGGAGGCGGGGATCCAGGAACACTGAAGACTTGTGCTGCAGCAACCTGCCCCCTTGATGTTTTCGGCATGTTTACCGACAAATGCAGGAATATTCTTCAGGCCGGCGCATTGCCAAATACTGGATCCCCGATAACCGCACTCGGGGATGACGGGAAATGTGAAGTTTTTTCCATTATGGAACTCAACCTGTAACACCCCTATATTATCCGTCATCCCCGCGGAGGCGGGGATCCAGGAATACTGAAGACTTGTGCTGCAGCAACCTGGCCCCTGGATGTTTTCAGCATGTTTATTGGTAAATGCAGGAACGTTCTTCAGACCTGCGCATTGCCAAATACTGGATCCCCGATAACAGCACTCGGGGATGAAGGGTAGTGGTTGTCTGCGGTGTTTGGCCAGGGGCCACTTGCACCATTTTCTGCATTTTCTGTTTTGTGTTGTTGATGTGTCAGGCCACCGCTGACATTCATACTGGAGAACTTCCTCCGTCCGTCATCCCCGCGGAGGCGGGGATCCAGGAACACTGAAGACTTGTGCTGCAGCAACCTGGCCCCTGGATGTTTTCGGCATGTTTACCGGCAGATGCAGGAACATTCTTCAGGCCAGCGTATTGCCAAATACTGGATCCCCGATAACCGCACTCGGGGATGACGGGAAATGTGAAGTTTTTTGCATTATGGAACTCAACCTGTAACAACCCCTCCCATATTATCCGTCATCCCCGCGGAGGCGGGGATCCAGGAACACTGAAGATTTGTGCTGCAGCAACCTGCCCCCTGGATGGTTTTGGCATGTTTACCGACAAGTGCAGGAATATTCTTCAGACCAGCGCATTGCCAAATACTGGATCCCCGATAACTGCACTCGGGGATGACGGGTAGTGGTTGTCTGCGGTGTTTAGCCCAGGGGCGCTGAAAGGGGTTATTTGCCTGTTGTTACCTCGGGTTTGAGCTTTATAATGATTTTATCACCAATTCCTTTTACCCCTTTAAGATCATTGACGTTCTTAAACTTACCATTGTCTTTTCGATACTTGACGATGGCCTCTGCCTTGACCTGGCCGATACCCGGCAGGGTGGCCAGCTCTTTTGCATCAGCGGTGTTGATGTTGACTTTGGCAAAGGCGGCGGTGGCAAGAAAGAGCAGCAGGAACAGCGTCAGGTAAAATTTCTTCATTTGATTCTCCTTGTTAAGTTTGCTGTTTTTTTTTAACTTTCGATTATTGTATGGGCAGGATGTTTCCTCTGTCAAGAAAAATAGCAAGAAAAAATTGGGATAACTTGTTAATATTGTGAAATTTCTTTGCGCTGCAATGCATATGGAGAATTGATGATTTGAATTACACTACAACGGAATATTCAGAAAGTCTTATCGTTCATTTTCGACGGGCGGAACAACTTCGGGCCGAGGCCGTTGGGCTGCCCTCCCTGGATCTCAACGTTCGCCAGCTGCATGATCTTGAAGCGCTGCTCAATCGTGGTTGTTATCCTCTTTCCGGATACCTGGACCGGGAGGATTATGAACATGTACTCAAGGACATGCGGCTGGCCGATGGTACGGTCTGGCCGATGCCGATGTGCCTTGACGTCCCCGAGTCCGTTGCCGCTGGTCTAACCCCCGGGCAACGACTGGCGCTCAATGATGCCGAAGGATTTCTCCTTGCCCTGTTGACGGTGACCGATGTCTGGTGTCCTGATAAGGAAAAGGAGGCCCTGGCAATCTACGGAACAACCGATGCTCAGGTGCATCCAGGAGTTAAAAGACTCTACGAAGAGGTCGCCGGTTGGTACGTGGGCGGAACCCTGGAAGGAGTGACCCTGCCCATTCATTATGATTTTCGAGACCTGCGCCTGACTCCATCGGAAACCCATCGTCGTTTTCTCCAGTACGGCTGGCGCAGAGTTTTGGGATTTCATACCCGCGACTATCTGAACTGTACGCATCGGGAGATGGTTCTTGCCGCGGCCCGGGAGGTGGGGGCGTCGATTTTTCTCCATCCCGCCGTCGGCCTGGTCCATCCCGGGAATATGGAGCATTACACCCATGTCCATTGCTATCAGGAGTTTGTCCGTCAGTTTCCCAAAAATATGATCCTGATGGGGATCATGCCGATGGCGGAGCGCTATGCCGGTCCCCGGGAGGCCCTCTGGCATGCCATGGTCAGAAAAAATTACGGATGCAGCCATTTTATGGTAGCGGAAGATCATGGCGACCCCTTTGCCGGTACGGATAAAGAACGGTTTTATCCGGCAGGGGCCGCCCAGGAGCTGGTGGCCTCTTTTGCAGAAGAAACCGGTATCGGCATGGTGCCGGAGCGGCCCATGGGCTATGTGCAGGAAAAGGCCCGGTATGTATTCCTTGATGAACTGGAAGGGGAGGCGGCCGTCAGCGATATTACCTCGGAAGAGTTCAAGCGCCGGCTGGAGCTGGGCCTGGAGATCCCCGGCTGGTATTCCTACCCGGAGGTCGTTGCCGAGTTGCGCCGGGCCTTTCCGCCTCGTTCAAAACAGGGATTCACCATTTTTCTGACCGGACTTTCCGGCTCGGGCAAATCCACCATTGCCAAGGTCCTCATGGTACGGTTCATGGAAATGCGGGATCGGCCGGTCACCCTGCTTGACGGTGATATCGTCCGCAAGAATCTTTCCTCGGAGTTGAACTTTTCCAAGGAACACCGGGATCTCAATGTGACCCGGATCGGCTTTGTGGCCAGTGAAATCACCAAAAACGGCGGCATTGCCCTCTGTGCGCCTATTGCCCCCTATGAAGAGCCCCGGCAGTTTAATCGCGAGTTGATCAGCCGTTACGGCGGTTATATTGAAGTGCATGTTGCAACACCGCTTTCGGTCTGTGAACAGCGTGACCGTAAAGGATTGTATGCCAAGGCAAGGGCCGGGCTGGTCAAGGGCGTCACCGGTGTCTCCGATCCGTACATTCCGCCCGAAAATCCGGAGTTGACCATAGATACAACCAAAATGACCCCGGCTGAGGCAGTGCAGGAGATTTTTCTTCATCTGGAAGAACAGGGGTATATTCAGTGACAACAGACCGCTTGTGCAGGGCAACCCTATGAAGAATACCGGGCAGACAGGGCATCGTTCCTTTCGTATACGGATCGTTTTTATCCTGCTGCTTATCGGTTTTCCGTTTTTCTTTTTCGGGGGCCCGGGATACCATGCGGCCCGCTCCTTTAAAGCGGCCTGGGACCTGGGGCACATCCTGTTTTTTTTTCTTGCCTCCTACCTGATGATCACCTGTACCAGGTCCGGCCGCCGTGAAAAAAAGAGCTGGCTGTTTTTTGGCCTTTCTCTTCTCGTTGTCCTGGTGGCCGGGGTTATTATTGAGCTGGTGCAGCAGGCCATTGGTGGCCGGTCGGTTGACGGCTGGGACGTGTACCGTAACCTGCTGGGCTGTCTTACGGCCTTCACTGTGACCGGAGCACTGCCCCTTGCTTTTCGGGGCTATCTGTTCCTTTCGGCGGCCGTGCTGGTGTTGCTGCTTGCCGCAGTCTGGCCGCTGTATCCTTCTCTGGCTGATGAACGGACCGCCCGCAGGCAGTTCCCGCTGCTGTCTGATTTTGAAACACCTTTTGAGCAGAACCGCTGGAAAGATGTCCGCCAGCTGCAGCGGCAGAAGAACATAGTGCGCCGGGGACAGTATGCTCTGCGGGTCCAGCTGACGACTGCCACCTATTCCGGAACCTCGCTGTTCTATTTTCCCCATGACTGGCGTGATTTTCGAACCCTGCATTTCAGCGTGTATAATCCGGATGAAGAGGTCCTGTTTTTGCATTGCCGCATTCACGATCGGCTGCATACACAGCACGGGATGCGTTTTGACGACCGTTTTCATAAACGTTTTACACTCCGCCCCGGCTGGAATGACCTGAGTGTTTCTCTGCAGGAGGTGCGAACCGCTCCCGTAAGCCGTTTGATGGATATGGCACAGGTCCAGGGTTTTGGTCTGTTTGTCATTCGTCAGCCCCGTGCTCGTGTATTATATCTTGATTCCATATACCTCAGCAGGTGATATCCCGTGCGATTGTATCGACCCCGGTCTTTTTTTGTTTTGTTGCTGACAGGCTTTCTCTTTGTGGCTCTGCCCCTGTTAACGGCCCTGTTCAGTTCGGTTCAGGTCCTGGACGGGCTGGTCAGGCAGGGTGCTCTTGCGGTGTACAGTTCGGTCGACCGCACCAACAGCGTGCGCCGGATTGCCGATCTGCTCAGGGATCAGGAGCGTAAGGCCCGGCTGTACAACGTGCTTGGTGAACCGGCCCAGCTTGAAGCCGTCAACCGGGTGCATGTGGAACTTGATGAAGCCTTTGCCCATCTGTTGTCGTTTGGCCACGACAAGGTGTTGATAAAGTCGCTGGAAAAGCTGCAGGCCTATGAAAATCATATCGTGGCCGTGTTGAATAATCCTTCCGGCGACCCGCAGCAGAGGAAGAGAAGCCTGACCCAATGTCTTGATCGGTATCAGGAGGTCGATGCCCTGGCCACGGAATTGACCGCTATCAGCAACAAGGTCATCAGTGATGAGGTTGAGTCGTTGCAGAAGAAAGTCAGCCAGGGCAAGAAAAAGCTCGCCTGGCAGACGTCGGGATTGATCGGGTTCAGTATTCTTTTTGTCATCGTCTTTGTTTCCCTGATCTCAAGACCGATTCGGCAGATAGACCGGGGCATTGAAAGTCTTGGTAACGGTGATTTTACAACGCCGGTTCAGGTCTCGGGGCCCAGAGACCTGGAGGCGCTCGGGGAGCGGCTGGACTGGCTGCGCCGGCGGTTGGCCGAGCTCGACCGGGAGAAGATCAAGATGATCGCCCATATTTCCCACGAGCTGAAAACCCCTCTGTCTTCCATCAAGGAGGGCGCAGGGCTGTTGCGTGACGAGCTGGTGGGGCCCATGAATTCCAGCCAGAAAGATGTTGTTGCCATCCTGGACAAAAACAGTGACAAGCTGCAGCGCCTTATTGAAAATATCCTTGATTTCAACATGTCCCAGGCCCGGAAGAGCCCGGCACAGATGCAGGAGCTTCGCCTGGACGAGATTATCAAAACAGTGGTCTCCGATCATAAAAATGCCATGCTCGCCCGCCGGATAACCCTGGATATGGAGCTGTCTGCAATAACGATCATGGGTGACCGTGCGCAGCTGAAAACGGTTTTTGACAACCTGTTGGCCAATGCGGTTAAGTTTACCCCGGATGAGGGGAGTATACGGGTTCGTTTGAAAAAGGAGGATCGAAGGGCGGTTTTTCTGGTTGAGGATAGCGGGGTCGGGATTGACAAGGAGGACCGATCGCGGATTTTCTCACCCTTTTTTCAAGGAAAAGAGGCGAAAAGGGCTATTGTGAAGGGATCCGGTCTCGGTCTTGCAATAGCAAAGGAATATGTGCAGAATCATGAAGGTGGTATCCGTCTGCTTTCCAGTAAGACAGGTGCCCGATTTTCTGTAACTCTGCCAATGGCATCGTGAGTGATTTTATGAAATGTACAGTACTGATTTTATGCTCGGCCTTTATACTGGGCGGTTGTGTCGCCACAGGAAGACAAACGGCGGAGACCAATGAACAGCTTGAGCCGACGGTTGTCTTTCGACCGACGGCCGGCAGTTATATTCTTTCCTGTCTGGAGGACCTCGGTTCGCTCCGCAGTAAAGAGTTTAACGACTACTTCCGGGCCGCTGAGGGGCAGCTGGCAAACGGCAGTGATGAGGATACGCTGCGGTTTATCTGCCTGAGCCTGAGCGTCAAGGCCAATTACAAGCAGTTCAAAGAGGGTTCGGAAGCGCTGGACCACTACATTGTGGATCACCCGGATGATCGTAAGGAAATGGTCGGACTCCGGGGGCTTGTCAGTCGTCTGGATCAGGCGAAAATCGCCCGCTGGAGCGGTCGTAAAAAGATGCTTGATGAAAAAGAGGAGCTGGAAGGAGAAGTGACCACCCTGCAAGAGGAAATCAAAAAAATGCAGGCGGAATCGGAGCAGGACAAGGTCAGGATCCAGGAACTGCGGAATCAGATAGAACAGCTGAAAAATATAGAGAATATAATTAAAAACAGGGAACACGGTTCATGAAAAATGCAGGCTACAGGGTCCTTTTGGTTGACGACGAAGAAGATCTGATCAAGTTGTGGAAGGTGCGGCTGGAAAGTGGCGGCTACGAGGTGATTACCGCCCTCAGCGGCGAAGAGGCCCTGGCCAGATTTTCGGTCAGTAATCCGCATGTGGTGCTGACGGATCTGCGCATGCCGGGCATTGACGGTATGGCCCTGTTTGAGGCAATTCGCGAACGGAATAAGGCCGTACCGGTAATTATAATTACCGCCCATGGTTCCATCCCCGAAGCGGTTGAGGCAACCCGTCAGGGTATCTTTTCTTTTTTAACCAAGCCGGTTGACGGCAAAGATCTTCTTGATGAGGTGGAAAAGGCCCTGCAGTTTTCCACCGGCGGGGTCCAGGTTTCAGCCGAAGATGATGCCGAATGGCGGCGCGATATTATCTCCAAAAGCGGGCGGATGGAAGAGCTGCTGTCAAGAACCAAGCTGGTGGCCGATACCGACACCACGGTGCTGATCCGCGGCGAAAGCGGGACCGGCAAGGAATTGCTGGCCATTGCCATCCACCGGGCCAGTTCCCGCAGCAGCGGGCCGTTCATTCCGGTCAACTGTACCGCCATTCCCGAGACCCTGCTGGAGTCGGAGCTCTTTGGCCATGTCAAGGGTTCCTTTACCGGGGCGTCACGGAGCTATGCCGGTCTTTTTCAGTCGGCCCACGGCGGGACCATGTTCCTTGATGAGATCGGTGATATGCCGCTGCATCTGCAGGTCAAGCTGCTTCGGGTCCTGCAGGAGCGGGTGATCAGGCCGGTGGGAAGTGCCCAGCCCGTGCCGGTGGATGTGCGTATTATTTCGGCAACCCATCGCGATCTTGAGCAGGCGATTGAGCAGAAAAAGTTCCGCGAGGATCTGTTCTACCGCTTGAATGTGGTCAGCCTGGAGCTGCCGCCGTTAAATGAGCGTAAGGAAGATATCCCGTTGCTGGTGGAGTATTTTATTAATAACCTGATGGACGAACGGGATCATCAGGTCAAGAAGTTTACCCCCGAGGCCATGCAGATACTCGTTGATGCGGCCTGGCCTGGAAATGTCCGGCAACTCTATAATGTGGTGGAACATGCGGTGGCGCTGTCAACCACTCCTTTGATTGCAGAAGAGTTGCTCCATGATGCCATCAAGCAACATCAGCGCAAGATCCTGCCCCTTGCCGAGGCGCGTCGCCAGTTTGAGCAGCAGTATCTGATTCAGTTACTGCAGACCACCCGTGGCAACGTCTCCCAGGCGGCACGGATAGCGCACCGGAATCGAACGGATTTCTACAAGCTGCTCAACCGACACCATATCGTTCCCTCCCTGTTTAAACAATAGACTCTCGTGTCGTTTTATTGCGACTCGATATGTATTGTTCCGCTAAATAGTCGGTAGAACAATAGGATAACGGGTCGCAAGATGGCGACAAGGATGTGGCGGGTCGGAAACGTTCGTCCCGTTTGCAATCGACCTGCTGTTTCCTGTCGAAGTTGAAGGGGGCGTCTGTCATGGATGATTTCTTTGTAACTGTTCAGGAGCACCCCACGGAGTCTGCGCTCGAAGTCTGCGCTTATCTACCTCTCTGCACGGTCAGGCCTGATTCACATAGGAATCACTATAGTTCACAGGCCTGACTGCACAGATATGGAGCACTCCTGAACAGTT
>DRKH01000123.1 GCA_011051825.1 Desulfobulbus sp. | reverse complement strand
CTCAGCAACGAGGGATAACATCGCTACAGCTATAATTTCAAATCGCATTTAGCAGCGCTTATGCCTGATTTCAGGTCAATTCATTTTTCAAAAAAAGCGATGGTATCCCTGATTTCATTCAAGCTGAGCTTTAGTGGTAATCAGGTAAGTTTTTTTTCCAGTTTCTGCAGTACTTGAGTTTCGTTTTTACAACGAAAAAGGGGAACTGACAACCAGCGGCAGCCAAACCGGCCTTTTCATCGTCGGCACAACGCACAGGCCATACCGGATAGATAAAAAGCAACGGGCCGCGTTCTCTGCATACCTGGAATAGCTGATCCGTGTTATCGCAGGGTGGAAAAGCTGTTGCTTTTCCTTCAGGAGTGTTCTACCTTTTTTGAATACGGGAGCTTGGTCAGACCGGGCTGAGAGGGGCAAAAACAAAAAAGCCCGACCGTCACACCTGATCCGGATAATGCCGGCGGAGGGACTCTTTTGTATTTCGTCTTCAGCCGTTCGCCCCTGGTGGACGGCTTTTTTTGTTGTGCATTTCTGTTACAAGGACACTCTGATGAAAAAAAATATCTTTCTTGTATTCCTTCCCTTCCTGATCAGTCTGCTGCCGTCCATGGCCACGGCCCAGGAAACCCTCACCCTGATGACCCATGACAGTTTCAATGTCAGCAAAAAACTGATCCGGCAGTTTGAAAAACAAAATCAGGTCAAGCTGCAGGTCTTCAAGGCCGGGGACGCCGGAGCTGCTCTTGTCCAGGCCATTCTATCCAGAGAAAACCCTGTGGCCGATGTCTTTTTCGGGGTCGACAACACCTTTTTCAGCCGGGCGCTCCAGGCCGACATCTTTGAGCCCTATGCCTCACCGGAGCTGGCAGACATTGCCGATCAATTTAAGCTTGATCCTGAAAACCGGCTGTTGCCGGTGGATTTTGGCGATGTCTGCCTCAACTATGACAAGGCATGGTTTGCGCAGAAAAAATTAGCCCCGCCAACCGACTTGAAGGATCTGGTCAAACCCGAATACAAGGATTTGACCATAGTGGAAAATCCGGCCACCTCCTCGCCCGGGCTTGCCTTTCTGCTTGCGACCATCGGCCGGTTCGGCGAGCAGGGATATCTTGGCTACTGGCAGCAGCTTCGCGCCAACGGGGTCCTGGTTGCAAACGGCTGGGAAGATGCCTATTATGGACATTTCAGCGCGGCTTCCAAGGGCAACCGACCCATTGTAGTCAGCTATGGCTCAAGCCCGGCAGCGGAGGTCTACTATGCTGAAAAGCCGGTGGATTCCGCGCCGACCGGAGCTGTGGTCGGTAACGGCTCCGCCTTCCGGCAGATTGAATTTATCGGCATTCTTAAAGGTACAAAGAAAAAAATTCTCGCCCGAAAGCTGGTTGACTTTATGCTCAGCCGGCCGTTTCAGGAAGACATCCCCCTGCAGATGTTTGTCTTTCCGGTCAACCGGACCGCCACTCTGCCGCCGGTCTTCAAAAAATATGCCCGCCTTGCCCGAACTCCGGCCATGGTTTCTCCGGCTGCAATTGAAAAAAACCGGGAGGCATGGATAGAGGCCTGGACCAATACGGTCCTGCGCTGAGTTGCCTGTACCCTCCGGACGGGTTGTACCCATGAAAATTCTGCCCCGGAGAAACAAAGGCCTGCTCCTGCTGGCAGCTCCGCTGGTCTTTTTGAGCCTTTTTTATTTCTATCCCCTGCTCAAAATCTTCCTTCTCAGCTTTTTCCCGGACGGTTCCTGGACAGGCAGTGGACTGGTGCGGTTCTTCACAACCCCGACCTACCTGCGCATCCTCTGGTTTACCTGCTGGCAGGCGGCCCTCTCCACCCTGCTGACCCTGGTTGTGGCCCTGCCCGGGGCCTATATCTACGCCCATTACAGCTTTCCGGGCAAGGGGATTGTCCGGATTCTGACAACCATCCCCTTTGTCCTGCCCACGGTGGTGACGGCCACGGCCTTCCGGGCCCTGCTCGGTGACGGCGGCCTGGTCAACACCCTGCTCATGAACGAATTTCACCTCCAGACCCCACCCGTCCACCTGGATCAGACGCTTGCTTTTTTCCTGCTGGCCCATGTCTTTTACAATTATGCTCTGGTCATGCGCATTGTCGGAGGCTACTGGGCAGGGCTTGGCCCGGAGTTGCAGCAGGCGGCGGCCATGCTCGGGGCCGCTCCTGGAAAAATTTTCCTCAAGGTTACCCTGCCCCTGCTGATGCCGGCAATCGGCTCGGCAGCCCTGTTGATCTTTATCTTTTGTTTTACCAGTTTCGGGGTGGTCCTTATCCTCGGCGGACCAAAGTTTGCCACCCTTGAAGTGGAGATTTACCGCCAGGCAATCCATCTCTTCAACCTGCCCATGGCTGCCGCGCTTTCCCTGATCCAGATCCTGATGAACTTCTTTTTAATGTGGCTCCATGCCCGGCTCTCCCAACGGGCCGATCTCTCGTGGTTTGAAGGGGGTGGGACCGAGAAGTTGAAGACCGCCCGCAGACCGTGGGATTTTTTCTGGATTACCGCCAACGTCGGATTTATGGGACTTCTCCTGCTCACACCCCTGCTGGCCCTGGTAATCCGTTCTTTTCTCAGTGAAAACGGCTGGACAACGGCCTATTACCTGGCACTCTTCACCCAACAGACGGATTCACTTTTTTTCGTTCCCCCGATAGCGGCTATCGGTAACTCCATCAGGTTTGCACTGGCAACCATGTGCCTGTCCCTGTTGCTCGGCCTCTCTGCCGCCTCCTTTCTCGCCCTGCCCAGAAAAACAGGAGCCGCCCTCTGGGATGCCGTAATCATGCTGCCGCTGGCCACCTCTGCTGTGACCCTGGGATTCGGGTACATCATCACCTTAAACAAACCGCCACTGAACCTGCGCAACTCAGGTCTGCTGGTTATCTTCGCCCATACCCTGGTTGCCTTTCCCTTTGTCATCCGCTGCCTGCTGCCGAGCCTGCGCCGAATACCAGCCACCCTCAGGGAGGCGGCCGCCCTGCTGGGAGCCTCCCCCTTGAGGATCCGGCTGTCCATTGACCTGCCCCTGATCAGCAAAGCCCTGATGGGGGCCGCGGTCTTCGGATTTGCCATCAGCATGGGAGAGTTCGGGGCCTCGACCTTTGTCACCCGGCCGCAGACCCCGACCCTGCCGGTTGCAATTTTCCGGTCCTTAAGCCGACCGGGAGAACTCAACTACGGCCAGGCCATGGCCATGAGCGTCATTCTGATGCTGGTCACCAGCCT
>DRKH01000122.1 GCA_011051825.1 Desulfobulbus sp. | reverse complement strand
TTCTCTGGGTCGTTCTCGTTGGAGCCGTCATTTCTGCGATGTTGCTCTAATTACCACCAAACGGGTAAGCTTTTATTCCCTTCATGAAGGTTATGCACTCTTCGTGACATCAATTATCCGTGCCGATCAAGAGGTTTAATTGACATTTAGTTTTATATGCTACCGGAAAGAGTGTTTCCAGTCCCTCTTTGAAGGCGATGCTTGTATTGGGATCGCCCTTGCCGTCGATGGAGAGTATTTTTTGCTCAGGAACCTCGACCAGAGCAACCTTTTTCTGTGACGCCGAATACAGCTCCTTGTACTGTTTCTTCAAATCAATCTTTGCAGCCATGTCTTCTCTCTCATATTGTTCATTACGGTATCCCTTTAGTCTTTTGCATTTCGGCAAATCCGAGGATATATCCGTCCGGATCCCTGATGTAAAATTCCCGCATACCATACCAGGTGGTTTCCGGTTTCCGGATGCAATCAACCTTGCCCTGTACCTGTTCAAAGAGCCTGGCAAGATCCTCCACGACGATATAGAAAGAGACTGATGCACCGATATCGCATCCTGAAAAAACCGGCAGGTCTTCGACCATACTTTTCCGCTGCTGGAGCATAATTTCCACCCCGTCTCTTTCGAGCTGGGCATAAATAAGCATTGTCTCGGAAGGCGGATCGCGAACAAAAGGTTTTTTATTCTCATCCACTGCCATACGCATGGTAAAGCCAAAGACATTTTTATAAAAATCAATACTCCTGCTTACATTCTGCACCATGAGAGTCGGGGTAAGTCGGGTTAACTGCATGGTTGCCTCCAATAGAAAAGATTACATCACAGCACCCGTCGGGTACAACCGGAACATGTAACATTTTGCCGGTCTGGTTGCTCAACAGCCAATATGCCGCAACATGCGGCTGCAGAACTGGGGAAGGAGCGTAATCCTGAAAAACAGTTCCGTAAAATGAGGCTGATTCCAGTTAGTCATTTTCTTTCCGCTACATTGCACTGATAGTCAGGCCAAAATCTTCAACCTGATTCCAATTTGTAAACTCAATGTTTGTTGTTGGGTCAGTCGGGCCTTTAGTCATCCACATAATCAGACGTATCATCTGCCGGTCCCGGAAACGATATTTTTGATAGTCTATCCTGCCGGCAAATACTGCCAGTTCCATTGGTTGCCAGGTAATCTGTTTGAGAAATTTTTTCAAATATGGATTTGTTTCCGGTGTATTCTTTTCTGGTTTACGTGCAACAACATTGACCGAAAAGAAGGCGTTCGGTTTACTCTCCAGAATACGTTCATTTCTTCTGATGAACTCGTAAACCTCTTTGGCATGCTTCCCGTAGCGGATACTTGCGCCAAGGACTATCTTGTCGAAGGGTTTCAAATCAATATTTTCATTTATTCCAGTCTCAACAGACAGTAGCGTTACTCGATGCCCCTGCTGCTCAATACAATGCTTCAAGTACCCGCATATTTCAAGCGTATGTCCATCAGTGGTTGAATAGGCAATCAAGATTTCGGACTTTTTTGTTCCCATTGCGTTCTCGCGTGTATGCCGTATTGACGCTATGCAGCTATTTCCCTTATATCAAAGCCTTCACCGGTCAGGCATTTCCCACCTGCAGTTGTCACCTCAAACGTGTTTTCAACACCGACCATCCCAAAACCCGGGATACCGATTTTAGGTTCGACAGCAATGGCCATTCCTTCTTCAAGAGGGTCATCAAAACCTTTCGCCAAAACCGGGTACTCATCTATGGCCAGCCCGATTCCATGGCCGACAAAGGATACCTTATTTCTGCCACACCCCATAAAACCTTCCGTCCACCCGGAGTTTTCAGCTGCAAAAAGGCAATACTCCCAGATCTCAGCCGGCAAGGTGCCCGGCTTGAGCATTTTTGTAATGTCGGCTTGCAGCTCTATACAAAAATCATGTGCCCGTAGCGCATCCGCCGGGATGTCTCTTTTTGCCCCAAGCCAATACACCTGCGTTTTGTCCGTCATGTAGCCGTCCAAGGTGAAACCATTGTCAATGGTTAATGGTGTTCCTTTTGTCCATTGAACATCAGCCGACCCCATATAGGGTGCTGCGGGATGAACACCTTTAAGCCCGACAGGGCCATTAAAGACACTGGGGTAATTGGCGCTTTCGCCGACTGAAATATGGCCGAGGAAGATTTCCTCTCCATAACTTTCCATTCGTAAAATTCCAAGATGCCCCTGGGAAAAAAACAGCTCTGACATTTTATGGGCTATTTCAAGCTCACTTATTCCCTCATGGAGATATGGCGGCAGCAGCTCGTTCAGACACCGGGCATGTCTAAGGCCTGCTTCCCGCAGAATACCCAGCTCCCATTCCGACTTTACGGCACGACTCATACCTATAATCCTATCCGCTGATATAAACTGCTGATCTGGAAAGTGTTTGACGAGACTCTTTGAAAGAGCCCAGGACAACCCGTTCATCTCGGCAGCAACAAATCCGGGTAAAGGATGCCCCAGGTCTTCAAGAATTGTATCAATGTCTCTATATGAGCTGAAAAAATAAATATGCTGCAAGGGTGACTCTATTTTCGCTCTTTCAATTCCGCGCCTGCAAAACAGGATGGGTTCTCCTTCAAGCGGCAGCCATAAAACTCCACTGACAAATGAGCCGCTGAAGTAATAAATATTTAAACGGGAAAAGAGTAATATCCCCCGGGACTGAGGGCTGAGTTGTTTAAGAAGAGTTCTACATCGGCTCCATCGGGAAACCAACTCCTGTGAAGGAATATTGTTACTCAAAATAGTATCTCCAGCTATAGGGTGCTTTGAAAAATCAGGTTTCTTTGTTCGAGAGGACGTGAACTCGCGAGACTTCGAAAGACAATGCTTCAATCCAGCCTTAAGGCTCTTTCAAGTCGGCAAATTCCGGCAAGGCCATAGTTGGCAGGAATTCCGTCACCTTATACGTAGCCACTCCATGCATAAAGAAAGGATCCTGTTCTATGATCGCATCCAGTTCCGCCCTGTTTTTCGCTCTTGCCAGAATCACCCCGCCGGTTCTCGGAACTTTTCGACCTGAGGCAATAAACACTTTTTTTTCATAGTGAACTTTCAGAAAGGCAATGTGCTCTGCGAGTAATGAGTCAATTCTTTCAAGAGAACTTGTGTAGTTCACTGAAATTATATACATGGAAGTTTTCCTTTATTTTTTTACAGAGGGCCAAAAAAAGAGCATCATCGCCCAGAGGGTCGAAAATGAACGTTCGGTGACCTCTGCATTGTTCAAAAAGATATTCTAATTACCCTCTATCCTCAGTCTGATGCAAGGGATACAATCGCTGATTCGGGAAAAGTCGAGCTTGGTACGTAATCAGCAGAACTTTTACGACATAAACAGTTACCACACTTTCAACATCTTTTTTTGCACTTTACACCACCCTCAGACCTCCGGACCTCAAGGAATTTGCTACGATACCAGTTCGTAAATCAGCCGCAATTTCGTGCCGGGAAATTTCACCTTTGTTTCATTGAGTTCGCGACAGAGTTTTTTAATTGTCACCGCGCTGCAGTTGTTGGCCGGCTGGTGCAGACGCACGGTGAGTGAGCTCCTGTCA
>DRKH01000121.1 GCA_011051825.1 Desulfobulbus sp. | reverse complement strand
TTTTTTTGGTGTCCAACATTCGAATTCGGCCGAAAGCGTCCCGGGTCAGTGCTCTTCGATCACCCGCCGGAACCGCGCCAGCTGGCGGTCTCGGATTTCATCCATATTGAGATGATAGATGTCGGGGGGGAAGAGAAAGGCGGCAACCCCGGTGTCAAAGATCCGTTTGACTTCATATTCATCGTGGGCCACATCACGCTGGTACATGTAGTTGAGGTAGGAGCGGTTGGTGTGAATGATGAATTCCACCCGCATGCCGCCCAGGCGGGCAAAAAATTTGAGCATTGGTGTTTTGCCTGAACTGCCGGTGGCCGTCCCCCTGTATTCTCCACCGGTCAGAGTGTCGGAGATGTCTTCCAGGGTCATGAACGAATCGGCCCGGATGGCGCTGCTGGTCAGGTGGCGCAGGAACCGTTTCACATCACTGACACTGTTGAGTACCGCCATCAGCCCCAGTTCGTCATCTACGGCGGTTGCCGGATTTTTTTCGTTTTTCCGCAACAGCTTCAGTACCTTTGCCGCCGGCGGTTTTTTCCGGATCGTCACGTAGATGGGGACCTCCCGTCCCCCGTCTCTGAAACGGCGCCGTTTGATCAGGGTCAGCTTTTCTCCGGGCCCGGGAGCCATTCTTTTTACCTCTTTTTCCGACAGTACCTTGACCTCTTTACAGCTGAAATCTTTTTCATCGTGTCGGCTGAAGAGATAGCTGATTTCCAGGTCGCCGATTTTCATACTCGGACTCCAGACGTGAACATTCAGGAAATCAAGAAAGTCGGCAAACTGCTGTTCGATCCTGGTTTCCCGTTCACGTTGATCAATGGAGCCGGCAAGGTTCATGAGCACCAGTTTTCGTTTGGCTTCAAACCTGGCCTTGCGATGAAAACGATCATCAAAGATGATGAGCAGCAGATCCAGCGGATCGGCTGTGGTTTCGATTTCATTGGTCATCTCGATGTGTGAACTGTACGGGGCCAGGACTTTCATCCGCAAGGAATTGATCACGTCATCAGCTGTGCTGGCATAATCGTGCAGGTGGCGGTGAATTGTCCGGGTTGAGCCGTTGATGCCGAACATGTTGCCGAGCAGCAGGTGGCTCCGGCTGCGGGTGGCGTCTCTGAAGGCCTTTTCGTGGAGCAGGGCCAGTATTTCGTCAAAGGTGTCGATGCCGAGAAAGTCAAAGATCTGGTTGCGTACGGCACGATATTTGGTTTTCAGCAGCTGATCCCCCTGCAGGGCGGTGACCCATTGTTTGCTGCTGCTGGAAAAGGGGTGGTGAAAGGGAGGTTCCTCGCCGATGGCAAAAGGACCATCCTGAAGCATGGCCGTATAAATAGATTTTTTACTGAGCAGGGGCATTATCAGGTGTCGGGTTACGTTTTATTGTTCAAGACCAGGGTGACAAAGTTGTTCATTATTTGAAGGAAAGTTGACTGCATTTCTGTTAATCGCTGTTCGGCTTCATCTGTCAGAGCGGAACCGAGTTCTTCCCCGTCCGGCAGGCTGTTGATCCACTTCCTGTCATGGTGCAGCCAGGAGCGTACATCATCGGGATGGGCGGCATGATTGTCACATTGCAGTCCGATGATATGGGGACGACCTGCAACGCTGAAAGCCTCGATGACACACTGGCTGGAAGTGGCGAGCATGAGCAGATCCCGGGGCAATGGTGTCTGAACCGACTGGCCGTGCCATTTGAACAGGGTCAGCGGTGATTTAATATTTTTAAAAATCGGATGCTCGCTGCCGGCATGGGTGAGATATCCCCGGATGAAACCGGTTCCGGGCATGAAGTTTCGGCCGATTTCGGCGCCCAGGGCGTCGGCGAGCAGTTGATGGCCCAGGCAGAAGCCAAGGCAGGGTCTGTTCATGGCCAGCCAGGCCTTGAGTAATCTCTTTTCTTCACGTAAAAATGGGTAGCGGTTCTCTTCGTGAACATTGGGAGGTCCGCCCAGCAGCAGGAGGGCGTCAAAGTCGGCAGGGTCGGGAGCCGCCTGCCGGTATATTTTGATGACCTCAAGACTGATGTCCAGTTGCCGGGCAGCGTCAACGAGGAGTTTTCCCGGTGGTTCCCAGTCGATATGTTGGAGGACAAGAAATTTGAGAGCCATAATTGTCTGTTGTCTGAGTTGATCCGTCTATTGTACACGGTTTAGATATTTCTGCAGGAAAAACGGCCGCCCCTGTAGAGGAGGATGGGCACAGGGGCAGCCTGGAGGAGGAGTGTCCGGGCGTCTCCGTCAATTGGGACGGGACGCCCAGGTGGTTAGTTCAATGTCTGAAAGTCATTGTAGGCGTGGGCGGCGTGCTCGGCAATATCAACACCTTCCAGTTCCTCTTCTTCGGTAATTCGCAACCCTATGGTCATGGAGATTACTTTGAAGAGAATAAAGGCTGTGCCGAATGCCCAGACAAAGGCAGCGACGATACCGATAATCTGGGTGGTCATGATTGCAGCCGTGGTGCCACCTATGTTGAACAGGCCGGCGGCAAGTGTTCCCCATGCGCCACAGACACCGTGCACGGAAACGGCACCGACCGGGTCGTCAATGTGAAGGCGGTCAATGGTGACAACCGAGATCACAACGATGATGCCGGCAATGAAGCCGATGATAATTGAACTGTTCGGGCTCACGTTGGCGCATCCGGCGGTAATCCCGACCAGGCCGGCCAGGGCACCGTTTAAGCTCATGCCGATGTCCGGTTTTTTAAACATGATCCAGGAGAGAAACATGGCTGATATGACACCGGCTGCAGCGGCCAGGTTGGTGTTAACGAAAATCATGGCAATGGAGGTATCACCGGTGGTGGTGGAGCCGGGGTTGAAACCGAACCAGCCCATCCAGAGAATAAATACACCGATTGCGGCCATGGGGATATTGTGACCGGGGATGGCTTTGACTTCGCCCTTTGGTCCGAATTTTCCTTTTCGCGGTCCAAGGACAATGGCGCCGGCCAGGGCACACCAGCCACCGATGGAGTGAACAACCGTGGAGCCTGCAAAGTCAATAAAGCCCTTTGCCTCCAGCCAGCCGTTGCCGTTGAGCAGGGAGCCCCAGGCCCAGGAGCCGAAGATCGGGTAGATCAGGGCGCAGACGACAACCGAGTAGGCAAGGTAGCCGGTAAATTTAATCCGTTCAGCAACTGCGCCGGACACGATGGTGGCTGCGGTAGCGGCAAATACGCACTGAAACATCCAGAAGGCGAGAATCCACGGGTCGCCATTGGGACCGCTCCAGCCGGAAAGAAAGAAGTCGGTGGTGCCGAACAATCCTGTTGTGGTGGTTCCGAACATCAGACCAAAGCCTACGGCCCAGAAGGCCAGCGAACCTATGGAGAAGTCCAGCAGGTTTTTCATCATAATGTTGCAGGCTGATTTTGCCCGGGTGAAACCGGATTCCACCATTGCAAAACCGGCCTGCATGAAAAAGACCAGCGCTGCTGCAATCAGGGTCCAGACATAGTTAAGATTGGTCTGTACGCCCGCAACTGCAGCCGCATTGCCCTCCACGGTAATTTTGACAACTTCATCCGCCGC
Organism: Desulfobulbus sp.; assembly: GCA_011051825.1. Lineage (GTDB taxonomy): Bacteria > Desulfobacterota > Desulfobulbia > Desulfobulbales > Desulfobulbaceae > DRLX01. The sequence continues at coordinate 3,416 of DRKH01000121.1, read as the reverse complement.
AAAGGCGGAACCTGCAGCAAGCAGGACCAGGATAAGTGTTGTTGGTATGAGTTTTTTGTACATTGGTAAATCTCCCCTTCTTTAAATTACAGACTAGATTGCCTCGTTATCCGTTTCACCGGTTCTGATACGGATGATTTTTTCAACCGGCAGCACAAAGATTTTGCCATCGCCGATCTTGCCGGTGCGAACAGCACTGATGATAGCCTCTATGATCGGCTCAACCCGTTCCGTTTCGACGATAATTTCAATCTTGACCTTGGGGATGAAGTCCACCATGTATTCCGCGCCACGATAGATTTCGGTATGCCCCTTTTGTCGGCCGAATCCCTTGACCTCGGAAATAGTCATGCCGCTGACGTTCAAATCATGCAGGGCCTCCTTGAGGGCCTCAAGCTTGAACGGCTTGATGATTGTTTCGATTTTCTTCATGCTGCTCTCCTTTTGTTATAAAACAGATGATGTGATTGTTGTGTTCCTTCAACAGTACCAAATTTCGTGCCTGAACGGATTGCAGGTAAAATTTTAGTATAACATTCTGTTTTTAAAGATTATCTTGGTGAGCGGACGTGGGCTGCCGCGAGCAAGACAAATGTACATATATGTATAACTTTATAATTCAATAGTACATATATGTAAAATTTGAAAACAATGTGAGCCGTGCCGAGAACGCCAGGGAAGACTTTCGGGAGGATGTACGGAAATGTCCAGCCCCTGTTGTCCGGTTACTTTTTGCAGCCCATTGGCTGGTTCCGGAGATATTCTTTCCCATTGACATGGGCACTTAAGGATTGCTATTCTGAATCAGGTGCCAAGGGTGCAGGCAAAGGGGATGACCGGAAGAGGCGGGGTAGAAAAAAGGAGCTGAAGGATGATGGATGTTGGAGCAGTTGCTGGTAATTTTACCGAAAAAATCGGTTCAATCTTTTCTTCCATAGGTGCCTGGTTACAGACAACCCACCTGCCGGAACAGATTCGTGATGTCGATTTTGCCGGACTTTTTTCCAACCCGTGGTTTCTGGTACCCTTTATAGGCTTTGTCGGGTATCAGATTTATAAGCAGGCCTTTCGTGATTTGATCATCATGGCTCTGCTGATGGGGGTCTGGTATATGAGCGGAACCCACTATATGCAGACCCTGGTGGTCGGTGACGAGCTCCAGGTCAACAAGGTCCTGCCCCTGCTCTTTGGCGGGGCTGTGGTTGTTGGGGTCATCATATATCTTTTTTTCGGTCGTTCGGACTGAACCCGATCAATCTGCTATAAGGATGTTTTTTTAACTGCAGGTATCCATGGATTTTAAAAATGCCATTTTTGTTGTCACAGAGGAGCGGGCCTGCCCCATGTATAATGTGGGTGAGGAATTCAAGGTCGAAGAGATGGGGTTGACTGTTCCCGAGGCCAAGCCGGCCTGTTTGAAAATGGTTCAGGTGGTGATCAAGGCCACAACCGAGCAGCAGAGTTTTGAGCGTTTTACCCAGCAGGGCGTTCGCAAGTCAAAGTTTGACTGCGGTGGCTGCACCGGCCTGATCCGATTTGAATTTAAAAAGGAGAAGGGGTTTGCCACCCTGCAGATGAAGCTGTTGGCCGCTGCCGAACAGCGGGAAAAGATGAAACATATGGATCAGTTTTTTGACCTGATCCGCTGTCTTGATGTTTTTGAATCACTTGATGATGATTCCCTGCGCGACCTGTCAGCACTCCTGCAGCTGAAGGAGTACGGCGACAATAAAATCGTTCTGAAAAAAGGAGATCCTGGAACCAACTTATATATTATTCTGGAAGGTAAGGTGGCTGTTATCGCCGATGACGGCCAGACCCTTTCGGAGATGGGCGTTGGCGAGATTTTTGGTGAAATGAGCCTGCTCTCCGGTGAGCCGGTCACGACCACAATTCACACCAGGGCAAAGACCCGGCTTGCCACCCTGAGCAGTAAGGATTTCAAGCATATCCTCAACAAGTACCCGGTCCTGCAGGTCTTCTTTTATCGGATGCTGGTCGATCGGGCTCAGGCCAACACCATGCATGCCGGGACCATCAGTTCCGGTATGAGCGGGGAACTTGCCGAGATCAATACCGTTGACCTGTTTCAGTTGATTAACTCAAGCCAGAAGACAGGACAGGTTGAACTGGACCTGGAGGATGGGAAGGCCCAGGTCCTGTTTAACGAGGGGGAGCTGATTCAGGCAAGGTACAATACGCTGGCGGGAAAAGATGCGGTGTTTGCCCTGCTGGCCAAAAGGAGCGGCCGCTTTACCTACACTTCCGGCATCTCCGAGGAGGCAATGAAACTGGATGTACTCGGCGGATTCATGGGGCTGATCATGGAGGGCATGCGGCGGCTCGACGAGCAGGAGGAGCAATAGCCCTGCTTAGTTTTTTTTATCTTTACTTTTTTTTGTAACTGTTCAGGAGCACCCCATCTCTGCACGGTCAGGCCTGATTCACATAGGAATCACTATAGTTCACAGGCCTGACTGCACAGATATGGAGCACTCCTGAACAGTTACAGGTGGTGGTGGTTGGGCTGGTTCTCTGCCCCTACCTGAATAGTTACCTTTTTTTTGTCTTTACCCCCAAGCATGGGGCGTGTACTTTTTCAAAGTGACACCAATGGGTTACCCCTGGAGCCTCTGTCATAAAAAACAGCTGACGAAGACTTCGAGATAATTAAATCGTTTTGTATTCGTTAAAGCAATAGGTTGTTTAGGCTGAAGACTGTTAGGGGCGCTTTTTTTAATCCCTTGCTAACAGCCTATAGCCTGAAAACCTGCGGGCTTGCCCGCCTTAGTAATCACGGCGGCCGTCCAGGGTTGGCCATTGCGCCATGATTTTCAGGGCGGCGCTGGTGTCTTCTCTTTTTATTTTCATGGTGCGCTGCTTGTCCGGCAGGCAGATCTCCCGGTACAGTTTGGCATCGATAAAGCCGATTTGCCCGGCATCCTCGCGGGTTGCGGCAAAGACAACCTTCTCGATTCCAGCCCAGTAGATAGCTGCCAGGCACATGGGGCAGGGTTCACAGTTGACGTAGATCGTGCAGCCTTCCAGGCGGTACGAGGAGACGGCCCGGCAGGCATCCCGGATGGCGGTGATCTCAGCATGGGCCGTGGGGTCATTGGTTGCAAGCACCCTGTTCCAGCCAGTACCGATGATTCTGCCTTTCCTGACTATCACGGCCCCGAACGGCCCGCCGTCTCCCAGGCGCATGCCATGTTCCGACAGCCTGACGGCCTCGGCCATAAACGACGAGTTTTTTCCCGCCATCACTTATATCCTTTGAAAGATCAGGCAGGCGTTGGTGCCGCCGAAACCGTAACTGTTGGACATGGCTGTCTGTAGATTCGTCGCCGTGGCTTCCCGGACAATATGCATGTCGGCCGCTTCAGGATCGAGATCTTCAATGTTGGCCGTACCGG
>DRKH01000120.1 GCA_011051825.1 Desulfobulbus sp. | reverse complement strand
GTAGGGGCAGAGAACTAGCCCAACCACCACCTGTAACTGTTTAGGAGTGCTCCATATCTGTGCAGTCAGGCCTGTGAACTATAGTGATTCCTATGTGAATCAGGCCTGACCGTGCAGAGATGGGGTGCTCCTGAACAGTTACTTCGGATAAACGTCTCTGTCGGAATGACAGGGACGTTTTTTTATTCGCCTGAAAACGAAGGCTGAATTTTATTGCAAATTCCGTAGAGGACCACTAAAGAGTCGATACGTGTTGTTTCCCCGTGGCTTTTGGAAGGAGAACAAATGAGCTTTCTGATTCCCGAACAGTGCTGTCTGTATGTGGTTGATCCGCAGGAGCGCCTCATGGCCCATATTCATGCGTCTGCCCGGGTGGTGAAAAACATTGGCCTGATGATCCGGCTGGCCGGAACATTTTCGCTGCCGATTCTCGCCAATACCCAGTATAAGAAGGGAGTCGGTCCCATTGTTCCCGAACTTGACACGCTGCTGACCGGTGTACCCTGCCCGGACAAGGTGGAGTTCAACGGACTGGCCAATGCAGAGGTCAGGCAGGAGCTGGACCGGCTGTCCCCGGCAGTTGATACCCTGCTTATCTGCGGTGTGGAAACCCATATCTGTATTTACCAGACCGCCATGGGTGCCCTTGATGCGGGCTATCGGGTGCGGGTTGTTGCCGACGCGGTCTCCTCGAGAACCCCTGACAACGATCGCCTCGGACAGGCGCGGCTGCGTGAAATCGGGGCTGTTCTTCAGCCTGCGGAAATGATAATATATGAGTTGCTGCAGCAGGCCGGAACGCCTGAGTTTAAGGCCATGCTGCCCTATTTAAAATAGGTTTCAGGTTTCAGGTTTCAGGTTTCAACAACCTGTGATCTGACAGCTGAAACCAGACACCTGACACCTGAATGCAATGAAAGGTAACGAAATACGAGAACGGTTTTTGAAATATTTTGCCGACCGCGGGCACGCAGTTGTTGAATCCTCCTCGCTGGTGCCCCATGATGATCCCACCCTGCTCTTTACCAATGCCGGTATGGTGCAGTTTAAAAAGGTGTTTATCGGTGAGGAACAACGGGACCCGCTCAGGGCCACCACCTCCCAGCGTTGTGTTCGTGCAGGCGGCAAACATAATGACCTGGAAAATGTCGGCCATACCGCCCGGCACCACACTTTTTTTGAGATGCTCGGTAACTTTTCCTTTGGCGATTATTTTAAGAAAGACGCTATTTCTTATGCCTGGGAATTTCTCACCGGAGAACTCGGCTTAGATCCCGAGCAGCTCTGGGTTTCCGTGTACCGGGACGACGACGATGCCTTTAAGCTCTGGGAACAGATTGAAGAGCTGCCCAAGGGCCGTATCGTTCGCCTGGGCGAGGCGGATAACTTCTGGGCCATGGGCGATACCGGCCCCTGTGGTCCCTGCTCCGAGATCCATATTGATCAGGGCCCGGAACACGGCTGCGACCGGCCTGACTGCGCCGTCGGCTGCGACTGCGACCGTTTCCTGGAGCTGTGGAATCTTGTGTTCATGCAGTATAACCGTGACGAATCCGGCACCATGACCCCGCTGCCCAAGCCCTCCATTGATACCGGCATGGGGCTTGAACGGGTGGCGGCGGTTCTGCAGGGCAAGTACAACAACTTTGACTGTGATCTGTTTACCCCGCTCATCGACCATATTGCCCACCTTTCCGGCAGGCCGTATGAAAAAAACAAGGCCGATGATGTGGCCATGCGGGTTATTGCCGACCACGCCCGGGCCACCACCTTTCTGGTCGCGGACGGGGTGCTGCCCTCCAATGAAGGCCGGGGCTACGTCCTGCGCCGGATCATGCGTCGGGCGATTCGGTTCGGCCGCAGCCTCGGCTTGAGCTCGTTTTTTCCCGGGGTCTGCGAACTTGTTATCGAGATGATGGCGGAGGCCTACCCACATCTGCTGGATGCCCGCGGGCTGCTGGCCAAGGTGGTTACCAACGAAGAGGCCCGCTTTGGTGAGACCCTGGATAACGGTCTGGCCATGCTGTCAAAAGAGATCCGGCGGCTGCAGCAGGAGCAGGGCGGAGACGCCTGTATTGATGGTGCATTTATCTTCAAACTCTATGATACCTACGGTTTTCCGGTGGACATTGTCCGTGACGTGGCCCTGGAGCAGAACATTGCCTTTGATGAGGCCGGCTTCAAGCAGGCCATGGACGAGCAGCGCCGGCAGTCCCGCAAGTCCTGGAAGGGCACGGACGTGGACCATCTTGACGCCGGAGTTCTCGCCCTGCTGGAACAGGGAAAACAAACCGAGTTTACCGGTTACAGCACCAGAAACGAGCGTTCAGTGGTGGACGGCATTATCAATCAGGCCGGTGCGCTGGTCCGGGAGGCAGGGCCGGGGGAGCGGGTACGATTGTTCTGCCCCCGGACGCCCTTTTATGCCGAGTCCGGCGGTCAGGTCGGTGATCAGGGCGTGATCAGCTGGGACCACGGCCGTTTTCAGGTCGAACAAACCATTGCCCCTGCCGATGGCCTTGTCCTCCATGAAGGCATACTTGAAGAGGGGAGACTGCAGAGCGGGCAGCCGGTTGTCCTTGAGGTTGCCGAGAATCAGCGGATCGCAACGGAATTAAATCATACCGCCACCCATCTCCTTCAGGCGGCCATGAAACAGATCCTGGGTGATCATGTCAAGCAGGCGGGCTCGCTGGTCAATAGTGACCGGCTCCGATTTGACTTCACCCATTTTTCTCCGGTGACCCCGGCCGAGATTACAGCCATTGAAGAGCTGGTGAATAAGGAAATTCGCAGGAATATTTCCCTGGAGACCAACCTGCTGTCCAGGGACCAGGCCGTTGCCGAAGGGGCCACAGCCCTGTTTGGTGAAAAATACGGTGATGAGGTACGTGTGGTTACCATAGGTGATTTTTCCAAAGAACTCTGTGGCGGTACCCATACGGCTTCCACCGGCACCATTGGCCTGTTTAAGATAGTTTCGGAGTCCGGTGTTGCCGCCGGTGTTCGCCGGATCGAAGCGGTAACCGGACCTGCGGCCGTTGCCTGGGTCCAGGAGCTTGCCCGCAGGGCGGATGAGGTTGCCGGGCTGCTCTCCGGTCCCTTTGCCGAGGCGCCGCAGAAGATAACCGCTCTCCTGAAAAAGCAGAAAGAACTGGAAAAGGAACTCGCCGCCCTGGCCGCTTCCCAGGCCATGTCCGGCCTGGATCAACTCATTGGCAGCGCCGTTGAAATTGCCGGAGTCAAGGTAATCAACGGCCAGGTCCAGCTGGATTCGCCCAAGACCCTGCGTGAGGTCGGGGACAAGGTTCGGGATGCGATGGGCAGCGGCATAGCTGTCCTTGGCGGAGAGATTAACGGTAAGGCGGCGCTGCTGGCCCTTGTCAGCAAGGATTTGACCGGACGTGTCAAGGCCGGTCAGCTGGTGGCCCGGGTCGCGGCCATTGTCGGCGGTAAAGGCGGCGGTCGTCCGGATATGGCCCAGGCCGGCGGCTCCATGCCCGATAAACTGCCCGAGGCGATCAAGGCTGTGCCGCAAATCGTTTCCGAGCTGCTGGGGGCTGACTGATGACTACTCTGACTGCACAAGAGCGTTTCGTTATCACCGGAGTGGGCTTGACCGCTCCCGGCGGGGCCAATGATCTGCCTGAATTCAGGCGTCGTCTGCTGGAAGGTGTCAGTGGAATATCGACCATTGAGCTGCGCTACATGGGCAAGGCCCCGGCCGGAATATGCACCTTTGACGAAACCCGCTACCGTAAGAAAAAAGAAAACAAACGCGGCACCCGGGCCGGTTGTATCGGGGTCTACTGCGCCGGTGAGGCCCTGGCCGATGCCGGGATTGATTTTTCCGGTTACGACCGGGCCAAAACCGGGGTCTACATCGGGCTCACCGAGCACGGAACGGTGGAGACTGAAAATGAAGTCTATAATATCAGTCAGTTCGACTATAATGTCGATTACTGGACCCATCATCATAATCCACGTCCTGTTCTTAACAATCCAGCCGGTGAAATAACCATGAATTTCGGCATCACCGGCCCCCATTACTCCGTGGGTGCCGCCTGTGCCGCCGGTAATGCCGCCCTTAT